>JBEPXS010000393.1:0-2531 GCA_041641755.1 Balneolaceae bacterium | reverse complement strand
ATCACGGAGAGGCCGAACGGTACGGATATCTTTATGAGTTTTTTCGTGCATTAACCGGGCTTCATGTCCGGTTGCTACCGGTTCATTCTGCATATTCAGGGCAACAATGGAGGGCTCGTTGAGCACAATTCCCTCACCACGCGAATATATAAGCGTATTAGCTGTACCAAGGTCAATGGCTATGTCGGTATAGAGCCAATCAAATAGTCCGTTTTTTTTCTGATTCCTGCTATTTCTTGTACTCTTTTTGGGTTTGGACTCAATCATAGGCGTGATGAACAAAACAGATTACAGTTACATAAAAAACGCGTGTTCGAAAATACAATATTGTACATCTATTTGCGAATAAATACAGATAAATATATAAACTGAAATTTATCACCAAAACAAATCTGAAAAATACTTTCTTAATGCCTGAAGTGCCGTTTACCGGTAAATACCATTGCCAGGTCGTGCCGGTTGGCCATTTTGATTACTTCTTCGTCACGAATACTGCCTCCCGGTTGAATTACGGCTTTTGATCCAGCCTTTGCAGCCGCTTCCACTCCGTCGGCAAACGGGAAAAACGCATCGGAGGCGATAACCGTATTTTGGGTGGAAAGCCCTTCCTCTTTGGCTTTGGCAATTGCAATTTCGGAGGCTTCTACGCGGCTGGTCTGTCCGGTACCGATACCGATGGTTTGACCATCTTTGGCATACACAATCGCGTTCGACTTAACATGTTTTACTACTTTCCAGGCGAATAAAAGATCCCGAATTTCTTGTTCTGATGGGTTGCGTTCGGTTACCACATCATAATCGCTCATACGTTCAGTGACAAAATCGGGCGTCTGAGTCAATGCTCCACCAAAAATAGAACGGTATTGCCTGGTTTCGATCCCCCGAACCGATTGTTTGAGCCGAACAAGACGGCGGTTCTTCTTTTGCTTTAGTATTTTTTTTGCCTCGTTTGAAAAGGAGGGAGCGATAATTATTTCTGTAAAAATATCATCGATTGCATTCGCTGTCTCTGCACCCAGATCTTGGTTAACAACCACGATTCCGCCAAAAGGCGATTTGGTATCTGTGGCAAAAGCTTTTTCCCAGGCGCTGGTAAGGTCTTTATCGCTCGCTACTCCACAAGGCACAGTGTGTTTGAAGATGGCACAGGTAGGATCGGATTCTTCAAAATCGGCAATGAGGTTGAGTGCGGCATCCAGGTCGAGATAGTTATTGTAGCTTAACTGTTTGCCATGGAAACAGTCAATAAAAAACTTTTGATCGCCATAAACAGCCGCCTTCTGATGTGGATTTTCTCCATATCGAAGTTCCTGTGATTTGCCCAGAGAAATGTTTAGCTGAGGCGGGCTGTCCTCTTCTTCGATAAGGCTATTAAAATATTCTGAAATGTGGCTGTCATAATCTGCCGTATGATTAAATGCTTGACGAGCCAGGTGTTTGCGAAAATTGAAATCAATGGAGTTATTTTCATTAAGCTGTTCAATAAAAGGTTCGTACTGATCCGGGGAGGTAAGCACCGAGACGTGAGCAAAGTTTTTGGCTGCAGCACGGATCATAGTGGGGCCGCCTATATCGATATTTTCTGTGGCTATAGCCGGAGTACAATCGGGATCAGCCACCGTCTCCTTAAAGGGATACAGGTTTACAACAACCAATTCTATGGGCTTCACATCCAGTTGTTCCAACTCATCGAGATCGGGTTGGTGACTGGTCCGGGCTAACAGTCCAGCATGCACAAAGGGGTGGAGGGTCTTTACGCGTCCGTCCAGCGACTCCGGGAATCCGGTAATATCAGAGATGTCGACGACCGGTATATCAGCAGAGCGGATTTTTGCGGCTGTTCCACCAGTTGATACCAGTTCTACACCGGCTTTGTGCAGAGCTTCCGCCAAAGGTATAAGGCCCGTTTTGTCTGACACGGAGAGAAGCGCACGGTTTATGGTTAATGTTTCCTCAGGTAGTTTATCTAATGGTTTTACCGCCACTTTACTGTGATGTTTGTTATCGATTTCTATTAAAATGGTGTTAATTCAGAAGATCAGCGATTACCTTGGGAAGCAAGTAGTGTTCCTGCTCCAAAACCCGATTGGCCAGCGTTTTGGCGTCATCATTGGAATGAACGGGAACCTTGACCTGCTCGATAATCGGTCCCTCATCATATTCTTCAGTAACATAATGCACGGTACATCCCGACTCCTCCTCGTCATTTTCAATAACCGCTTGATGGACGTTAAGTCCAAAGAATCCTTTCCCACCATATTTTGGGAGCAGGGAGGGATGAATATTGATAATCCTCTTTTGGTATTTTTCAATGACCGAGTCAGGAACTTTAAGCATATAGCCCGCAAGTACGATCAGGTGAGGCTCCCAGCGTGCCAGCGTCTGAAGCAAATGGTTTTCATAAGATGAAGAACTATCAAAATCGGAGGGTTTGAGCACCTTGGTATTAATATCGTGATTACGGGCACGTTCCAAGGCTTTAATATTTGGCTTACTAGCTAATAAACCATTGATACGGGCCTTTATTTGGC
>JBEPXS010000392.1:0-2549 GCA_041641755.1 Balneolaceae bacterium | reverse complement strand
AGAGAGAGAGCACCAGGAACAACCAAACGGCTTAAGAAAATATAGTTCTCTCTTGAAAGAATAATATCTTTTTCCGGTCTGTCAAAAGCATTTCTCTTGAAGTGTAGGCTGGGGAAAATATTTAAGAGTTTCAAAATACTCAAAATGGATCAAATAGTTTTTTAGGGTTTGATGAAGCCAAATTTACAACAAACAAAATGCAAAAGCAAATATTTACAACTTATTTTTTACGGGATATTTCCTTTTGCTGATTTGATAAGGGGTTCAGCGCCATAATTTAACATTTGCACCTGGGATGGATTCCGGGTTTCGGGTTTCGGGTTTCGGATGGCTGCACACACCGCATTCAGCCGGGCACGGACAACATGTCCGCGCCATCCCGGGAGTAACAAAAACCGCGTTAGCGGTGACATATTTATAGCAACGAATGTGGAAAGCGAGGATCGGTAACTCCGTAGGAGTGGCATATTAAAAAACGATTATGATTCCGCCACCGAATTGCAAATTGCGTGACGGAACAGGAGCCGAATTACAAATTCGGCTCAACGGAGGCCTACGTACTTTAACCGCCTGGGGTCATGCCGGCACGGACAACATTTCCGCGCCATCCGGGGGTATCTGACTCAATCTTTTTCCTTTCAATCTCCCCTCAATCTTCTTCCAATGCCAAAAAACCAAAAATCTATGATTTTATAGTTTTTTGAGCATCCACGACCGTAGGTCGGGATCTTTCAATCTCCCCTCAATCTTCTCCCAATCTCTTTCGGGCCCGTCAGGGACTGCAGTATGGTAGCAAGAATGTGCAATTATTGGAACCTTAGTTCCGCAGGAACAGCAGAAGAACTGAAAGCATGTAACCAGACGCTGTCAGGATCTCCCTGCGGTCGGACGCTGGCAGGTCTTTACCTTTCATTGGTTCGCCGGGAGATACCTCTCCATTATAGTATATGCTAAACCATCTGTCGTGCCTATGGCACTGCTGTGGGAATCTATCCAGAACTTTTCTACCATACTTCCGCACCTACGGTGCTGCTTTGTGAAAAACCATATCAATGTCCGCGCCATCCGGCACCTACCCAAAACCGCGTTAGCGGTGACATATTTATAGCAACGAATGTGGGAAGGGCGAACCGGTAACTCCGTAGGAGTGGCATGTTAAAAAACGATGATGATTCTACCATTGCAAATTGCGTAACGGAACAGAGCCGAATTACAAATTCGGCTTAGCGGGGTTTGAAAACTGAGATATCTTCTGGCGTTTTGTCGTGCCTTTTACAAGCACCTTCAAGGTTTTGGGAAACCTTGAAGGTGTCACCATATCCTGCTGCCTGAATAAAAACATGGTTGATGCGCTCTTACGTGGGCAGTCACAAGGGTTGCCCCTACTGATATAAAACGGTAACACTACCCGAGAATTCTTTGCGGGCTCCGCTGAGGGTGTGACGGGCCGAGATAACGTAATAATAAACGCCTTCCGCGGCTTTCATGCCGTTAATGGTTCCATTCCACAGGTGGTCCTGGTTGCCGGTGAAGACTTCTTGACCCCAGCGGTTGTATATCACGATGGAGTATTTGATATTTTCCAGCGGCTGCGGCTCGAACTGATCATTAAAGCCATCGCCATTGGGCGTAAACACATTGGGAATTTCACCAAATTCCAGGCAATCGGGATCGATTTCCACCAGCACGCTGTCCCATGTCTTATCAAATTTGAAATCGATAACCTGTAAGAGGTAGGTTGTGGTTTTTTCGGGTTGAAATACCGGGCGGGCCTGTGTGGACAGGGTGTCCTTGAGGTTTCCTTTTTCAAACCAGTAATACTGGTATTCCGGCAGATTATGATCACCCACAGTGACTTCATTCCCGGCGCATACTACCCGGTTATCCCCGGCCTCGGCCTCTAATACCGGTGCCGTGCAATCCCATACCGCTACGTCATCAACAAAATATGTAGCATGTACCGCATCCGGGGTATAATAAAAGGTGGTAACCGAATCCTTGGGAAAGTAGCCCCCTATGGTGAGAAATGATTCTCCGCCTTCGGCTATAAAATTCCCGTATATGCGGGTCCAGTTCACCGTATCTTTCACGATACCCCCGCGATGGATCACCTGCGGGAACCACCAGGTGGAAGGGTAATCATAGCCCACTACTAATACATCCTTGGTAAACGTGGCCGTGAATTCCTGTATGCAGAGTCCGTGAGAAGGTTTAGCAGATTGTGACCTCACATAATAAGAGACACAGTACTTATTATCTTTAATCAACCTATTCTTTAATTCAGTCTCAATAACCTCGCTATATCCAAATGGCTTAAGAGTTGTATAAAAACCAAAAGAAGCCATGGAGTTACCCGTGCGTGGATATCTTACCCCTATTGCTGTATTAGGGACATTATAACCGTTTATGCCACAAGTATGGAATAATTCTTCAGAACTTTTCTGCCCCCATAAATAATAACCACTGTCTAACCAATTTTTTACATATATAAAATCAAACCCACTGTCAGGACACTGCTCAATTTCTTCAAAGCTTCCGTTTAACACGAG
>JBEPXS010000391.1:0-2599 GCA_041641755.1 Balneolaceae bacterium | reverse complement strand
AGCTGGTGTTCAAATTCTTATTTTTCTATTCCATTAAAATAGTATGGATTAATAGCATTTTAGAAGGTTACAAAAGTTTTTGTTGCCCAACATTTTATGTATCTTTAGGCGCTTATATAGATTTGATTCAAATATGAGTTGAACGGTTTATTCAAACTGAATGTTTTGCCTAACTGAACTTATTAAAATAAGTAAAACCAGCAACCGATAATTTATGAGTGAAACAGAAGCACTTGAGTCCATGGTAGGTGGTGAGTATAAGTATGGCTTTACCACTGATGTGGAATATGAAGATTTTCCCACCGGCATTAATGAAGAGGTTATCCGTGAGATATCCCGTCGAAAAAATGAGCCGGAATGGGTAACTGAATTCCGTCTTGAAGCTTTTGAAAAATGGAAGCAGATGGAGGAGCCGGAGTGGCCCAATATTGAGTACGAAAAAATGGACTATGATAATATTCAGTACTACTCGGCAACCAAAAATAAAGACGGAAAGAAGCCGGAAAGCCTGGATGATATTGATCCTCAAATCAGGGAAACCTATGAGAAGCTGGGGATTCCTTTGGAAGAGCAAAAGATGCTCCAGGGCATAGCGGTTGATGCTGTGTTTGACAGTGAGTCTATATTTACCACTTTCAAAGAGAAATTAGCAGAAGCAGGCGTCATATTTTGCTCCATCTCCGAGGCCATTCAGGATCATCCCGAGTTGGTCAAAAAGTATTTGGGGACGGTTGTTCCCAAAGGGGACAACTTTTTCGCTGCACTGAACTCGGCGGTATTCTCAGATGGGTCTTTTGTTTACGTTCCTGAGGATACTGTATGCCCGATGGAGCTCTCTACCTATTTCCGAATAAATAATATGCAGTCGGGGCAGTTTGAACGTACACTCATTATTTGTGAAGATAACAGCCATGTAAGTTATCTGGAAGGTTGTACAGCCCCCATGTATCAGGAAAACCAACTGCACGCTGCAGTTGTCGAGCTTGTTGCACTGGATAATGCCGAAATCAAGTATTCAACTATTCAGAACTGGTATTCCGGCGATGAAAAGGGTAAAGGCGGTATCTTCAACTTTGTAACAAAACGAGGACAGTGCCGGGGCGATAATTCAAAAATTTCCTGGACACAGGTTGAAACGGGATCTGCGATAACCTGGAAGTATCCGAGTGTGATCCTGGCAGGAGATAATTCGGTCGGTGAATTTTTCTCAGTTGCTGTTACCAACAAACGCCAACAGGCCGATACCGGTACCAAAATGATTCACGTTGGCAAGAACACCAAGAGCACTATTATTTCCAAAGGTATTTCTGCTGGTGAGTCTAATAACAGTTATCGCGGACAGGTTAAAATTAGTCCCCGTGCTGATAATGCCCGTAACTATTCGGTCTGTGATTCTATGCTGATTGGACAGACGTGCGGGGCGCATACCTTCCCCTATATTGAGTCTGCCAATCCAACGGCCAAAGTGGAGCATGAAGCTTCTACCAGTCGTGTTGGAGAAGATCAGATCTTTTACCTGCAACAACGCGGTATGGATGAAGATGACGCTGTAAATCTCATTGTCAATGGTTTCTGTAAAGAAGTTCTAAAGGAACTGCCGATGGAATTTGCTGTTGAGGCGAATAAGCTACTTGGCATTAAGCTCGAAGGTAGCGTAGGATAAGGCCGAAAACATTCCCTTGTGTCATTTATCATCTGATTTCTTGAGTGGTGAATGGCTGATCTGAATCAAACAATTTTTAACTAAAATAAACTTAAAAGGAAATATTTAACGTGTTAGAAATAAAAGACTTACATGTCATTGCAGAAGAGGACGGGACCAAGATCCTCAAAGGCGTAAATCTGACGATTGGAAAAGGTGAAATACATGCCATCATGGGTCCTAACGGAAGTGGTAAGAGTACGCTTTCTAAAGTTGTAGCGGGTCATGAAGCATATGAAGTAACCCAGGGCGATATCCTCTTCGAAGGAGAAAGTATTCTGGAGCTGGAAGCTGATGAACGAGCTCATCTGGGTATCTTCCTTGCATTCCAATATCCGGTAGAAGTACCTGGTGTTACCAATTCGAACCTGTTGCGCGAGGCCTATAATACCATGGCGGAGCATCGCGGATGGGAAGAGCTAGATCCGCTTCAATTTGAGGATCATGCAAAGGAAAAACTCGATCTGATTGAGATGAGTCCGGAATTTCTGGAGCGTAGCGTAAATGCAGGCTTTTCCGGCGGTGAAAAAAAGCGCAACGAAATTTTCCAGATGGCTGTATTGAATCCCAGGCTGGCCCTGCTGGATGAGACGGACTCTGGTCTGGATATTGATGCCCTTAAAATTGTAGCCAACGGTATCAACGAACTTTCAAGCGATGATAACGGATTTGTCCTGATTACCCACTATCAGCGAATTCTTAATTATATTATACCGGACCATGTTCATATTATGATGGACGGTAAAATCATAAAGTCCGGAGACAAAGAGCTTGCAGTCAAGCTTGAAGAAGAGGGTTATGACTGGATCGCTGAACATTCACCTGTAGCTGTAAATGGAGAATCTTAATAAGAACTATGGCTAATATTACCAAGAAACAAGACACATTTCTTTCTGA
>JBEPXS010000390.1:0-2666 GCA_041641755.1 Balneolaceae bacterium | reverse complement strand
GTTACTTCAAAATCGTGGCTGGCAGGCTCACCAAAGCTTTCGCTGTGGAAGATTTTGATATGGAGAGTGAACGTGAATTCTGGTCGCTTGCAGCAGAGCATATTTCCAGAAAGGAACCACCCAAATTCATCGATATCGTACATTGGATGGATCTTCTTTATGAAGCTCCTATCCATTTTGTTTATAAAAAAGAGCAGGAAGCAGGAAAGCTCAGCCTATATCGCAGGCAGGTACTTGTTGACAATATCAAGAAAATAGCCGGTGTCAGGGGTGATAATTTATCCAAAGGGCAACAAAAGAAGGTACGGGAGTATGAGGAGGAACTAGAAAATCTTGAAAAACGAATCCACTATGATGAAGAGTTTTTGAGTATTGGCATCTCCTCTCATTCTATTGGTAAATGTGAGCATATTCCAATCTACGATGAGGAGGAACTCTGGGGTATATATTGTGCCGGTCCGCATGTAAGTAGTCCTGACAGTATTAAAGCAAAACTCTCTATCGTTTCACGTATACTCTCCAACTGGATGCTGGAACTGGACAAAAATCGAAAAAAACCTGCTCAGGATTATCAGGAAAAAGCCGGGGAAGTGGCAAGCGATCTGGGTACCGGTACACTAAATATCGATCGTATTGCAAATTTAATGTTAGGATATCTTGCCAAGTTGAACTCGGCCTCGTCAGGAGGAATCATTGAGCTAAGTAAGGGTACTCCTGAATTTCTTGCTCATTTCAAAATGGAAGGAGAAGCCATTCAGTGGGTAGAATCAGTAATCAGTGTTGATGATACTAAAGCTGAAATCAAAACCAAGCTAAATGACCCGGACAGTCCGATTCCCAAAGATGATGATACGCAGGTTGAACTGAGTGAACTCAAGACCCAATATTCCCGGGCTATAATTTTTCTGGGTAAAAAAGGAAATAAAGGATCAGGAAACAGTATAGAAACTAATATTTCCAAGACCCTAAACGACCTGTTGGTGTACCGGCGCCAAAATAAAGAGATCACCAATAAGCTTATTGATACCTATTACAAAATGCTCCGCGAGCTGGAAAAAGAAAAGCAGCGCACCTATTACCATACGCCGCGAATGATGGCTCTTGTGGAGCGGTTCAGCCAGCTTTTTGGTATGGATGAGGAAGAGCAGGAGCGCTTGGTACTTACAGCTCGATTGCATGATGTGGGATATATTGTGACTCAACAACTGGGTAATCGTATGACGGTAGGTGCAGAACTGGAACATCCCTTTATTGGTGGGATGCTTGTTGAAGCACTTCCACTGAATAAAGAGGTTAAGGAAGGAATAAAAACGCACCACGAATGGATCAATGGATCGGGAACGCCTCAGGGCCTAAAGGGAGAAGATATTCCCTGGACCGGCAAAATCATCGGACTTTTTGAATTTGTTAATGAGTTTATCGAGACTCATCAGGATGATGAAGACAAAAGTGATACCGAGTGGATAGAAAAGTTATCTGAAGAGATTATCGAGCGTGCTGAAAACCAGTTTGACATGGTGCTTGTCCCTTCTGCTATTGAGTTGATAAAATCGCTCGGCTGGAAAGCGTGCTGCACGCTGGGTACCAACGAATAAGTAAACAACGTGCTAAGCCCCGGTTATGCCTGAATTATCATATACAATTGAAGCTCTGTTTGCCGCTACCCGGATTTCTGTATGGTTTTGGCTGCTTTTTGTGGTTATCGCACCGGTTTTTCTGGAACATATCAGGGAACTGCCACAAATCGAGAAGATGATCTATTCCTGGGTTGGTATCGGGGGTACTATTATTATATCGATTTTTGTATTGACAGTTCTTAACATTTTCGACTTTATCAGCATTGTTCTGTTATTACTTTTGATACCACTGGTTATGGATATCCTCAAAAATAGAGATATGGGGATGATTGCATATTTTAAACAGCTGGAGCTTAATACCGTGGTTTCCCATGTAAAGTTTATCGAAAACTATGAAGGCTTGAATTGGAAGGATATTAAGGGCAAGATCAAAGAGTGGTTTACCAATCGAACATGGGCTAACACATATACTCTAATTGCTTTTGTTATTGCACTTATCGGTAGTTTATCACGTATGTATTCTGCCCTTGAAAATGCTTCACCCTTCAGTAGAACCTGGTACACCCATCTCGACCGTATTAAAAATATTCGGTTGCAGGAATATTTTGCGGATATGCCCGATCCAGGTGGGATGCACTCGATGGTAAGCCTGTTCAGTATGCTTACGCAAGTCAGCCCGGAGATGATTTTACATTTAATGGGGGCACTGACCAGCTTTTTTCTCTGTATCATCGTGTTTTGGGCAACAAAAGATCTTACCAAGAATGAATATCCGTTGGCTCCGATTTTTGCGATGTCTATTTATGCGTTGGTACCCATGTTGTTTCTTCCTCTTTCACTAGACCTTCAGATTGAGGCCAATAGTCTTGATCTGGCACTCTGCTTTGCCATACCAACCATCACCATTTTTATAAGAAATCTAAGGGGAAGTTATAAGAGTCCCCGTTCTTACGTCTTGATAGGATTTTTGGCAACGGCATTAACAAACATATTTGTTGCCTGTATTGTTCTCTTACCCACCCTTTTATTAGCATTGGTAGCTACATCCAGACGAGGATATTTTCCTTCCTTGGTCCGGGAATTTGGTTA
>JBEPXS010000389.1:0-2691 GCA_041641755.1 Balneolaceae bacterium | reverse complement strand
ACGTAATACCGTATTATGAAATAAGAAGTTGTATCTATAGGGGACATTTTCTTATACGTTGCCTGTTACTCATCACTCGTTATTCGATATGCTCTCTTCCCCGAGCTTTCCAAGGTTGATGACTTCCATGTTGTGAATTTTGCCTTTATCTATCTCGAACCTCACACAAGTACGATATACCTGGAACCCGTATTTACCGGCGGCCCCCGGATTTATGAAAAGCATTTGGTCCTTTTCCTGGTCTCGACCTATTTTCAATATATGTGAATGACCGCAGATAAAAACATCAGGTGGATTTTTTTCCATCTTTTCTCGAATAGGTATACAATAACGCCCCAGGGTACCCCCGATGTGAGTCATCCACACATCAATTCCATCCACTTCAAACCGTTGGTGCTGGGGATATTCTTTTCGGATATCCTGCCCATCTATATTACCATAGACCCCGATCACAGGTGCAATTTCCTTCAGTTTGTCAGCAATTTCCCGTGTTCCGAAATCCCCGGCATGCCAAATCTCATCACGATCCTCAAAATACTCAAAAACCTGGGGATCCAGATAGTTATGGGTATCTGATATTAAACCAACTTTTTTCATTATATTTTCTTTGCCATATTGCCCTTCAGAATGGTAGTATAATAGGGATGTTTTAAGCAGTTGTAAATAGCCTTAAATAGTTCTCACGTTTCCCAATAAGCAACCACACTTTCATTTTATCAAAACGCAGTAGATGCACAGCTTTAGTATAATCATTGTTTCGTGGAACGCCCTAAATCATTTGAAAACATTCTTGCCCTCCGTAGTCCAGACCGAATATCCCGAATTTGAGATCCTCCTGGCTGATAATGCCTCTGAGGATGGTTCAGCCGAATGGGTAAACGAGCACTTTCCCCAGGTAAACGTGGTCACTTTTGATAAGAACTACGGATACTGCGGTGGAAATAACCGCGGAGCCAGGCATGCCAATGGAGACATTCTTTTGTTTTTAAACAACGATGTTAAAGTAGAAACTGACTGGCTTACCCATCTCAACCAGTGCTTTACCGAGCATCCGGAAGTGGTGGCCTTGCAACCCAAAATGCGGTCATTCAGCAATCCCGAGACATTTGAATATGCCGGAGCAGCAGGCGGATTCCTTGACAAATATGGATATCCATTTTGCCGGGGTCGTATTTTTGATACGGTAGAAGAAGACAATGGACAATATGATTTTTCTACAGAAATACTTTGGGCAAGTGGTGCTGCACTTGCAATTAAACGGGAGGTATTTGAGGCCAATGAAGGCTTTGACGAAGACTTCGAATTTCATATGGAAGAGATCGATCTGTGCTGGCGCTTGTGGAACCAGGGACATACCGTTCGGTACTGCCCTGAGAGCGTGGTGTATCACCTGGGGGGTGGCTCCATGCCGATGGGCTCTCCGCGTAAAGTGTATTTTAATTACCGCAATAACCTGACGATGCTCTGTAAGAACTGTACGACTCAATCCCTGCTGTGGAGATTCCCTGTCCGATATGGACTCGATATCATTGCTGCACTTCGTTCCCTTGCAGAAGGAGAATGGAGAGAATTTACAGCTATTTTCAGAGCCCACCTCCATTTCTGGAGATCCCTCCCCTCCACACTACGAAAGCGCAGTCAATTACAATCACAACGGAAGGTGGATGAAGATCCTGATACAATGTTGCCCATCAATTTGATCTGGGCGTATTTTATCAAGGGCAAAAAGCGGTTCACCGACATTTTCTTGTAGTTAATAATCCGCTTACAGTTTAATAATAGCGTGAGATAATCAGATGTTAATATGGAATTCATAACGTCCTTTCAAAATTTTTGTTGATCGAGTGAGCGTAACCGGAGCGTAAAGAAACCATTTCTGTTTGAGAACCGCGCCTCCCAGCGGTTTTGGTGATCGTTCTTTAGCTCAGACCACCGTCGGGAGTTTCCTCATCGAAAAATGAACATCTGAACTAAAGGGAAGACGTCCGGTTTGAGGAGTGTCTCCTCTAACTGTCTTCAGTGGTGTTTATTTTGGCTTGGCCCAATCCCGAAAATTTCGAGACCAGCCAAGCTGGTTTCAGACGGAAATTCTTCGTGTTTTCATCTATTGCTATAAGAATATTGGATATGGTATGGAGTTAATAGAAATAAGAATGTCAGCCAGCACATACAGTGGAATAAAGGGAAAACGGGTCCGGGGAATCGCGGGAAAGGTGAGGTTGGGAGCAATGGTTGCTCCAAAGCAGGAAATAACATCAACGGTATAGCCCGCACAACATCTACGATACCCCGGTGAGTTTTTTGGTGCCTGTTCTTTAGTTCCGACCACTGTCGGAGTTTTCCTCATTGAAAAAATGAACAACACAAGACAGTGAGAAGCCTCAAGTTTTAACCTTTGCTTAATTTGTTTTATGTATGCGGTGTCCCTTTTGCCTTGATCCGTCGTTAGTCGGTTACAGCTCCAAGAGGAACTTAATAGGACCTACTCAAAATACCCATATATTCACTGATTCTAAGTAATAAGTTCTTATCTGGACAAAAGCTGGAGTCCCGAATATTTTCAGTAAAGTCAACAGGGATTGACAGGTTATTTAAATATTGCAAGCTTATAATACCGGCTCCTAAACACATCAGTTAAAATAAGCTATATATTGAAGCTTGAGTGCAAAGAAACAATTTTCCATGATTAAC
>JBEPXS010000388.1:0-2695 GCA_041641755.1 Balneolaceae bacterium | reverse complement strand
GATATTCAGGCCCGCCCGAATGACCGGCTCAAAATATTGCCATTCGCTGGGCCAGTCGCCCGCCCAGATATACGGATAGCGTTGTATCCCGGCATACCCCTCACGAGTCAGGTTAAATCCACGCATGTTATTCTCTTCCTGGAAACGCTTGAAAGGAGTCCTCGTAAAGGCGTTCGGGAACAGGTTGTGCAGACGTTCAGCTTCTTCTCCCTGCGGCCCAACCTTATTACTCTCATTAGCTTTATGACCAAACGCGCTTCCCTCATCCGTTTTGAAGAACATGGCACCCTGTTCTATCACTTTTTGCGCGCCGTTTTCCCACCACCAATCGATGGCCGTGGAGTCGAAAAAATTGACAAATTCGCCCCTCCCGTCAGGTTCGGGATAAACGACACCCGCTCCGCGTGCTTGGTCGAGCAGGTTGTATTTTTCACCGTTATCATATCGGGGACGCACATGCAGCCCCACCATGTTGTAATCCATGGCGTACAAGCTGTCGAACATGGCCGTTGGATTATCAAAAGTATCACGCCATTCAAAAGTTGTAGAGCCATGGCCGTTGGGCCCAAAGATGCGCCAGGTAGAATCGAGATGTAGCACATCAGCCGGGATACCGGTTTCCCTGAACTTTCGTCCCAGGTTCACAACATATTCGTCTGATGTGTTCTCCTCGTGGCCCCAGGTTCCCCCACTGTACGTTCCCACATGCAGGCCATGGGTGAATTCTGGCAGTAGTGGCGACTTGCCGGTAAGTGTGGTGTATTGATCAAGAATCCTGGGGAATTCGGGTCCATACATAAAGTAGTAATCGATTTGTCCGTCAGCTGCTTTGAACGAATATATGTCATCATCTGAATGCCCCATATCCCACTCGGTGGCGTAAGGTGTATGGAAGAAGATGCCGTACCCTCGCGTGCTCATAAAAAATGGTACCGGTGCATAGTTGGCCTCAAGAATGTTATAAGCCCCGACGATATGAGGACGTCCCGTACCGCGGCCTACGTTTAGCTCCACCTTTTTACCCCGCTGATCCACATAATCCATCCGCTCTCCGAAACCGAAAAAATGTTCTTCCGGAAACAGTTTCTTTTTTACCAAGACAGCTTCGCCCTGTTTCTGCATGCCACCGGTCGACTCAGGAACCACTTCACTGCTGAGCAGCTTTCCACCGGGAGTCAAAAATGCAATCTTCAAAGGAGTTTTCTGAACCTTTACTACCAACTCTCCCGTTTTGAATGAAACCTGCTCATCCGTCTCATTTATCTCCATATCAGCCTTTGACCAGCTATTATCTATCAGCATCCATTCCCTCCTGCCCGGTGTTTCGAATGATCGCTCCCAGCTGGCACGAATTCGCACAATTGACGGGCTGCAAAACTGAAGTTGAAGATCTGCATGCTCCCCTGAAAAGAGTATGGAATTGCCATCGCGAATAAATTCTGATTCGAGCTTTCCCACACCGGTCTGACCCCAGCAGCTTGAGGTAAATCCAAATCCGAAACTTATGAAGAGTAAAAGGGAAACAGCAAAGTAGATCTTATTCATTCTCATATTTTGCGATGGTTTTAAATTCACGTTTTTTATACAAACTGGTGGCAGGCTAAATATAAAACCCTCAACCTGTTATCGTTAACAGGTTTATAGTTGCTAAAAAATACACTTGTCTTTTCTAAAAACAAGAAAGAAAATATTTACCAAGGCTACCTATGCTTTATAAAGACCTTTCAAAATGATCACACTGCAAAAATTGGAACGTAGTTCAGTTTAAGAATGCTTTCTTTAACTACACGCACCGGCAACGAATGTATTAGCTCGGATTATTCACCAATAAATATCAGCTATTATCCTGATTTCTTTTACTCTCAGACTTTTCATTTCTGTTCTCCCGTCAAAGAGCTATTTTCTTTGTCTGCTTATTTTAGTTAGCTGTTATACTTTTTCAGCAGCTCAAACCACTTTCCAGGAAGGTCAAAAATGGTACCAGCAACGCGCCGCCGAAGCTGACTCTTTTCGTGCTCAACCTAAACAGATCAATAATGCTATTCGTGCTCTTGAGGAAGCGTTGCGCAAAGAGATCAAGACTGAAAAGACCGTGGAGTACCTCCTGCGCGCCTATTATTTCAAGGGAATGTACACAGGACTCGATAAAAAAGAACAGCGGGATATATACGACAAAGGCAAGGAGCTCGGGGAACGGATGATGGAAAAATTTCCCGAATCGGTGCCTGTTAAATTTTGGTATGCCGCCAACAGCGGACGCTGGGCCGATGTACACGGATTTATAGCAGCCGCAACAAACGGTATCGCCAAGAAACTTCGAAAGGTCTGCAAGCAGATCATTGAGCTTGATCACGATTACCAGGGAGGAGGCGGCTACCGGATACTGGCTCAGGTTCACTTTCACTCCCCAAAAATACCGCTGGTCATGGGCTGGCCCTCCGACGAAAAAGCCCAGAATCTGATGGAAAAAGCACTCGATATCGCCCCGAAACATCCGTCAAATCTGTTAGTCTATTCCAAGATACTGCTAGAATTCGATCGTGATAACGAAGCCCGAAACCACCTTAATACCATTCTGGAGCTGACCCCCAGAAAGAACAACCTGGTAGAAGACCGGTATGTGCGGTACCGTGCGGAACAATTAATTGAAAAGAGATCCCTGAAGTGATTACATACTTCTGAAAAGTGTTTATAG
>JBEPXS010000387.1:0-2714 GCA_041641755.1 Balneolaceae bacterium | reverse complement strand
TAAGTTCCTCGTCTTACAAAAAATGACTACTTGAACCTGGACTGTCTTTCTTCTCAAATACCAGCTCAAAACGGGTACCACCATCACTCTCAATATTGAGATCACCCTCCAGTTGCTTGCTTAGTTGATCAATAAGTGTCATTCCCATCGATTTTTTCCTCTTCTCTTCAAAATCCTCCGGCAGGCCGATTCCATCATCCTCAACAAGTACATGCACATCATCTCCCTTTTCCCAAATCCGGACCCTAAGGCAGCCAGAATCCTTTCCCTCAAAGGCGTATTTCAATGCATTAGATACAAACTCATTTAAGATGAGGGCACAAGGTATCGCTTGGTTGATATTTAAATTAATTTCCTCAATATCAGAAATCACATCAATATCTTTTTTATTCGAGACAGAAGCTTCTGTGTTGAATCCGATAAGATTCTCTATATAGCGCCCGAGTTGCAGATCAACAAAGTTTTCTGTCTTATAAAGTGTTTCATGTACCAGCGCCATCGTTTTTATCCTAAGCAGGCTGTCATCCAGTATCCTGGCCAGCCTCTTATTCTCCTCATTAAAGACCTGCAACTCCAGCAGGGCCGATATTACCGCAAGATTATTTTTTACCCTGTGATGAATTTCTTTTAGCAAAATCTCCTTCTCGTTCAGAGACTCCTGAAGTTTTCGTTGGGCTTCCTTCAGATCCGAAATATTGATATATATAGAGACCCCGGCTATCAATTTGTTATCAAGGTAAATGGGAATAGCAGCCAGTATCACATCCAGGCGTTCTCCATCTTTCGTATACCGATCAATGTTATACAAATATTTCCCTTCCTTTTTCACCTTCTTGGGTAAAACCGGATTTTGTGTCCGAGCTTTCTCAGACACAATAAACTGATCCAGCTCCTTATTTTTAATTTCCTCCTCGCTATATCTGAATAGTTCTTCAAAACTATTATTTACCATCATAACTTCATTATCGGGGTTAACCATGCACATAGCAGTCGGGGCCTTTAGAAAAAGGGTTTCAAAAAGTTTCTCCCGTTTACGAATTTCACGCTCCGCTTTCTTTTGCTCGGTTAAGTCCCGTACAATAGCTTGCAGATATGTTCCGTCATGAAGCAGAATCCGGTTCAGGCTAACTTCGGTATCAATCAGTTCTCCCGAAGGTTTCTGGTAATTCCATTCGAAAACCTGGGGAATTCCACTTAAAGCCTTGCGAATATATTGCAACCCTTTGTGTTTTGATTTCTGCCCGTCAGGTTGCCTGGGAGGTGAAAACCCAAACAGTGTTTCCCCAATCAAATCGCTTTGCATACAATCGAACATCTCTTCCAGTGTTCTGTTACAATCCACAATTTCAGATCCCTGAAGAATCAGGATGCCGTCGTTTGCACGTTCGAATAAACGGCGGTATTTCCGTTCGCTAAGCTCCATCTCCTCATGCGTACGTATCCGTTCCAGTACACGGCCCATCTGACTTCCAATTGCATCGGCCATTTCCAGCAACTCAGGCTGCATTTCAAGTGATCCGTCATGAAAAAATTCAAGGATAACCGATATCTGCCCCCTCGCTTTAACCGGAAAGGCAAAACAGGTTCTCAGTGACATATTGCCATTTGATGGTTTACGCAGAAAGCGTTCATTTTTGTGAATATCTTTTAACCAAAGAGGAGAGTCCCGTTCAATTATTCGTCCCAAAAATCCTTTACCTGATTCAAACTCCACCCTGTTAGATAACTCAACAATAGGTTGGTAGTCATTTTTTCCCAGATACCAGATATCCAAACTTTCGAACTTATCTTTCCGGACACGCTTATAAACATGTCCCACAGGCCAATCGATAAACTCACATATCATATTTACCACCTTTTGGAGAGCTTCATCCTGATTCTCAAGGCCACCTGCTGTATAGGAAAGCTCATTAATAAAACGGGTGATCTCCACCTGACGAGATAGCTGGCGTTTTGCATTTTCGGCTTGAGATATATCCTCAACAAATGTTAACAGTTTTTGGGGACCTCCACTTTGGTTGCGCAGCATTGAGACATGAATCCGGATATCAACCATCTGCCCGTATTTAGTTCGAATCCGGGTATCCAGCTGTTCAATTGATTCCTCCTGCATCAATCTCTTTATTTGTGTCTTTAGTGCCCGCTTTACCTCATCAGTAAAAATATTCAAATCAAAAAGGAATTTACCACGCATTTCTTCCTCGTTAAAACCAGAGAGTTCCTCTGCCCTTTTTGACCATTCCTCTACCTGTAGCTTCTTATCCCATTTTATGGTTGCAAGGGGATTTTTTTTAACCAGTTGATCCAGTTGCCGATACGCTTCTTCAGCATCCTTGCGTGCTTCAATTTCATCGGTGATATCCATGGCTAATACCATCCTGGATTTACAACCATTGTAGGAATAAGTATACGATTTCACCTGTACATAAAAGAGATCTCCATTCTTTTTCTCATGCCTGAGTATCCGGGCATCGGAGACTTCCTGATTCAGCTCTTCCAGAATTTCACTCGTGGTTGTATCATCAGCCGGATGCAGATCTTTCAGAGTCAGCTTCTCGAATTCACGCCGACTGTAGCCATACTGCTCCAGTGCGGCTTTATTTACTTTAAGTATCTTGAGCGAATCCAGATCATATATTAGCATTGAAACAGGATTCTTCTCAAAAAGTAAAGTCTCTTTCTCCATATTGCTATCTGCGTGAATTAGCCTTTTT
>JBEPXS010000386.1:0-2792 GCA_041641755.1 Balneolaceae bacterium | reverse complement strand
GCTTGCTCAGATATAAGAATATGGTTTATCGGGCGTTAAATTATACACTTCGATAAATATTATTTTAACAAAGAGAACTATACCTAAATTGACATGGATTTGAAATTCGTAGAAAGAGAAAAGATTCAGACATCAAAAAAAAGATCCTCAAAGTTCAAGCCACTCCTGGAAGCGCTTGACGAACTTGAGGTTGGTGGAGATGCCTTAGAAGTGGACTATAAAGATGATAAGAATGTAAACTCCATGCGTACGGCTGTATACCAATACAACCAGGAAAAAGGAGTAAAAATTAAAAGTGGCAAAGATTCCAAAAATAAAAAAATTTACTTTTACCGGGAAAAATAGATACTCCCCAATTGACAGTTCATCCACGAATTACATACTCCATATACTTCCACAATTCGTAATCTGTTTTATACTCCCGCCCCAGAAGGAATGAATTTTTTATTCCGAATCAGGTTCCCCGAAAGGATCCCTTCTTTCCCTTTATGAGATTCTAAACTTTTATAAAGCAGGGTCAGAACCATATTTCGTAAGATTTCGATTGTAAACCCCTTCCATATTATTAAATACGCTCTGCTCTCTGGCTGGTTATACTATCTGATCCATCTCTTCAATTGAACTATTTGGCATGAAATTATTTATTAATAGATGTGTGTTAGATAATAGGGATCCATTCCAGGCAATGGTGAATTTCATTCAATTGCTGTTACTTATCGTTTAACAATTTGATCATACATAAAAGAAGAGTCAGACCTTAACATAGAATATCGAATATTTATGGGTTCACAAACGATTTCTAAAAATCCAAAAGAAGCTGCTGCAAGCACAACAACTGACAGGGACAAACTCATTAACCGGTACCGGGACGTCAGGAAATTCAGCCATAAGCTGGTTGAACCGCTGGAAATAGAAGATTTTGTTATTCAGGCGATGGACAATACCAGTCCTACAAAATGGCACCTGGCTCATACAAGCTGGTTTTTTGAAACCTTCATTCTGGAAAAAGTAAACGAAACCTACGATTCTTTACATCCACAGTATTCTCACTTGTTTAACTCTTATTATCTGCAGGCAGGTGATCCTCATGAACGATCCTGTCGTGGACTCATATCCCGGCCAACAGTACGCGAAGTGTTTGAATTCCGGGAATATATTGATAAAGAGATCTTAAACTTCCTTGAGCAAGCTGATAAAGAACAAATTGCCGAATGGGGACCAGTAATTGAGATCGGTATTCATCACGAGCAACAGCACCAGGAACTGATCCTTACCGATCTGAAATACTTGTTCTATCAAAATCCGCTAAAACCCACTTACCGTAATTTTGAACTGCCAGAGAGTGAGATACCTGAAGAATTAAGCTGGATCGATTTTGAGGAAGGAATCTATCACGTGGGTAACGACGGAGAAGAGTTTATTTACGATAATGAACATCCGCGCCATCGTTGCTTCCTGGAGGCATTTGCCGTAACCGACCGGCTGATCACGAACGGTGAATATATGGAGTTTATTGAGGATGGTGGCTACAATCGGTCGGAGCTCTGGCTCGATGACGGTTGGTCTACAATCAAGGAGCGGCGATGGGAAGCTCCTCTGTACTGGGAACATATTGATGGGGAATGGCAACAATTCACATTGTCCGGCATGCGTACGGTAGATCCCAATGAGCCGGTAGCCCATATCAGCTATTATGAGGCTGATGCATTTGCCCGCTGGGCCGATGCCCGCCTGCCGACAGAGGGCGAATGGGAAGCTATTGCCGGGGGCTTGCCCTATGAAGGCAACTTTGTAGATCAGGAAAATTTCCATCCGAGACCTGTTCAACATCAAGACAGTGAGGGATTTAAACAGATTTATGGGGATGTATGGGAGTGGACCCAAAGCGCATATGCTCCCTATCCGGGTTATGAACCGCTTGAGGGGGCTCTTGGAGAGTACAACGGTAAATTTATGTGTGGCCAGTATGTATTGCGGGGAGGTTCTTGTGCTACATCACAGAGTCATATCCGCAAAACATACCGCAACTTTTTCTATCCAGATGCTCGCTGGCAGTTTAATGGACTGCGCCTGGCTCGCTCATTAAATCAGGATTAAGCAGGTACTGTAGATGCAGAATATCCTTAGAAAAGTGGAAACTGTTGACTGTAGCTTTTTTTGTATCCCCCACCCTAAAATTCAGAACTTTATAAACTACATTTATTTAGCAGAAAATGAGTAACTACGTTATTACGTTAATAAATTGTAGTTTATTTTAAGTCACTCAGCCTAATTATATATAACCGTTACCTTTGGGATATCCGTTACAATCCGATACAAGTCATCTTCAGTGCAGAGATAAAAAACTGGACCTTTCGTCACCAGCCATCATGGGGGTACTTAATGCAACACCCGACTCGTTCTCTGACGGTGGAAAGTTCAATGATCTGGACAGCGCTCTCGGTCAGATTGGACTGATGGTCGGGCAGGGAGCTTCTATCATTGACATCGGTGGAGAGTCAACACGGCCGGGTTCTGATCCCGTTACCGAGGATGAAGAACTGGAGCGTGTAATGCCGATCCTGGAACGTGCAATCCCGGAGTTCCCGGACACCCTATTTTCTATTGATACCACAAAATATAATGTCGCCCGGAAAGCTCTTGACTGCGGCATTCATATTGTTAACGATATTAGTGGGCTCCAAAAAGAGCCACGATTAGCCGATCTTTGTGCGGAATATGGATCGGCTTATATTTTGATGCATTCCCAGGGAAATCCCAAGACAATGCAGAAAGATCCCACATATCAGGAT
>JBEPXS010000385.1:0-2854 GCA_041641755.1 Balneolaceae bacterium | reverse complement strand
GGCGCTCCGGATGTTACTGTAGAGATCATCCCACTGGAAATGCTCGAAAGGAACCCAGAAGTCCCAGAAACCGACATCGTCGGGAGTCATATTACTCTGTTTGACTTGTGAATCACCCCATCCGTGGGTAATAATTGTTTCATCCACACCGGAGCTAATATTGACTGCAAAGAAACCATGACCCACTCCGCGATAAATATCATTTACATATGTCTCAACTAAGACTGGATCATTCCACAAATCCTCCTCGGATATCTGATCGAGAGGTTTTTTGTTCAGAATCTGATCATCACAGGAAGTGACAATCACTGCAATACAAATAAGAAAAAAGAACTGTTTGAATATTAAATTCTTCATAATTGTCATTTTTTAAAAAGTTAACGAAATACCGGCATTATAGACCTTTTTCTGAGGGTAATACTGCCCCGAACTGCTTGATGCCTCAGGATCAAACACTTTTAGTTTGTCAAAGGTCAACAGATTATATCCACTCACATAGATCCTCATATTCTGGATGCCCAATTGTTCACCCAAACTAGCCGGGAGGTTGTATCCAATTTCAATCGATTTCAACCGAAGGTAGTCTGCACTTCTGAGGAAGTAGGAATTTTGATTAGACGCCCAGTATTCATCGGTTCTGTTATACGTTCGCGGATGCTCAGAATCCGGATTTTCCGGTGTCCAGCGCTTGTCAGCATAGCTCTGCAAGAAGTTTCCGATTTCACCTGACTCCGTAAAAACGTACTGCACTGCCCCGGTTGCTCCCTGTAAAAGGGCGGAAAAGTCGAAGTTCTTATATCCCGCATCGAGTGCCAGCCCGGCTGTAAACCTCGGTATATCATTTTTGTCTATACGCACCCGGTCCAGACCGTTAATTTCTCCGTCCCCGTTAACATCAATGAATTTAATATCACCGGGACGGGCTCCTGGCCAACTCGGGTTGTTATCTATTTCTTGCTGGTCGTTGTAGACACCGTCAGCTTTGTAATACAGGTCGGTATTCATTGGGTTGCCTGTCGACTGCTGGTATTCAGGTACACCTGGGGCTTCATCCCAGTACTGAATTTTATTATATGCGTAGCCGGCGTTTCCAGTAATATCAAATGATACCTCACCGATCTGATCGGAGTAGGTTATCCTTCCATCTACGCCAGTGTTCTTGACCTCACCAATATTTTCTCTTGGCAACGAAAATCCAGCTGTTGTAGGTATAGAGGCATTTCTCCACCACAAAATATCGGTTCGCAGGTAATTGAAATAGTCAGCCTCGACCACTAGTCTTCCGTCTAGCATTTCGGCATCGATACCAAAATCAAACTGGTTGGCAATATCCCAGGTTACATTGGAGTTGGGAATACGTTCCTGCTGCACACTTTTGACAAGATTGGTCTGATCGAAAATATATCCATTTCCGAAACCGTAGGTTGTCAAATACTGAAACGGTTCAATGCGATCATTTCCGGTTCGTCCCCAGCTGGCACGAATCTTAAATCCTTCTAAAAATGAGATGTTTTCTTTCCAGAACGGTTCTTCGGAGAGGCGCCATCCCACTGAAACACCTGGGAAGAATCCGTACCGCTTCCCTTCCGGGAAGATATAGGAACCGTCATAACGTCCGACAAACTCAACGAGATATTTCTCATTGTAGTTGTAATTGATACGTCCAAAGTAGTTTTGACGAGCTCCTTCAAATGCACTTCCATTGTTGTCTTTCTGGTCCTCTGATCCAGCAAAAAGCTGATCGATGGAGTCGGACAAGTATTGCTCGCGGTAGGCACTGAAGTACTGGTTTTCGAATGTCTGCCGCTCAACACCGACAAGCAAGTTGAAAGAATGATTCGCAAAACTCTGCTGATACCGCCCAATCAAGTTCAGTGTAGCCTGGTAGTTATCGCTGGCATCCTGTGTTAACTGGGGTTCATTGAGTCCTCTTTTGGCCCGAGTTAATACCGGATCACCATTGGAATCATAAGTCTGGTAGTCCCAAGTGTAAAGATACCAAGGAGTTTCCCACAGCTTATTAAATTGATAATTCTTATCATATGAAACATTACTTTCAAACTCGAGACCTTCAACGAAGGGGACATCAAATTCCACCTTTATATTGCTTTGAAGTACATCTCGTTTGTCTCGGTTATATCCCGTGGCCTGTGTTCCTGTAACAACAGGATTATCGCCGTATTCAATATCAGGACCAGGTTCACCACTTGGCCAGTACGCAGGTAATGTCGGTTTACCCCGCATTAACGCACGAAACGTAGCACCAACGCCCCTAATGGGTGCATCCTGCAGTTCTCGTCTTCCGGAAAGGTTTAGTGAAATATTGAGATTATCATTTATTCTGCCTTCAATATTACTTCTGAAATTGTATTGATCGTACTTAAAACCACTGTCCTGAAAATATCCATCTTCGCTGGCGGAACCCAGTGAAAGATAATAGTTGATCGATTCACTTCCACCCGAAACAGAAACGTTCATTTTATTCTGTTTGGAAAGGTTTTTAAAGGCTGCATCGAACCAATCTGTATTGGGATGGGTCCAGGGTTCGGTTCCCTGCCGGTATTTTTGAATATCTTCTTCCGAATACCGTTGTTCGCGTCCCCGATACATATCAATCTCGTTGATCATCTGGGCATAGGTTGCAGCATCAGCCATTTCCGGAATACGGGTGGGCTGAGTAAAGCCCTGATTGTAAGAAATAGAAACCTGGGGTTTCCCTTCTCTTCCTCGCTTGGTTGTTACCAGAATCACACCGTTTGCAGCCTGAGACCCGTAGATAGCTGCGGATGCATCCTTAAGTACGGTAATGCTTTCGATATCGTTCGGGTTTAGCCGACTCAGTCCTCCTGTCCGG
>JBEPXS010000384.1:0-2856 GCA_041641755.1 Balneolaceae bacterium | reverse complement strand
GTTGCTCTCGGCATAAGATTTAAGTGACCGGGTCAGTGCGCGCCGGAAACCTGAGATATGCGTTCCGCCCTCGCGTGTATTAATGTTATTGACATACGAGTGTACGTTCTCGGAGTAGGAATCATTGTAATGGATAGCCAGTTCTACCGGCACCATATCCACTTCGCCCTCAATGTAGATCGGCTCTTGCATCAGTGAATCCCGCTCCTCATCCAGATAGGATACAAAGTCTTTTACCCCGCCCTCATAATGGAAGGTATCCTCAATAATATCTTCTTGGTCGCGCTCATCCCGAAGTGTTACGGTAATCTCCGGATTCAGAAAAGCGAGTTCACGCATCCGGTCGGCAATGATGTCGTATCTGAATTCTGTGGTCTGGTTGAAGATCTCCCTGTCTGGCATAAAGGTGATCTTGGTACCGGTTTTATCTGTTTTACCGGTTGTCTTCAGCGGTTCCAGAACGCCGCCTTTCGCAAATTTCATTTCATAGATTTTACCATCGCGGTGAACCTCGGCGTGAAATCCGGATGACAGTGCATTTACACAGCTTACACCTACTCCGTGGAGACCGCCGGAAACCTTATATACATTTTTGTCGAACTTACCACCAGCGTGCAATTTTGTGAGGACAACCTCTACAGCAGGGATACCCAACTTGGGATGATCGTCTACCGGAATACCCCGCCCGTTGTCAGTAATGCTTATGGAACTATCTTCATTTATAACAACTTCAATCTCATCACAGTACCCAGCCAAAGCCTCATCAATAGAGTTGTCGACCACCTCATTTATAAGGTGATGGAGCCCACGCTGACCAACGTCTCCAATATACATTGCGGGGCGCTTGCGTACTGCCTCAAGACCCTCCAGAACCGTAATGTTTTCCGCCTTATAATCCGATACTTGTTTATTTGCCATATAACAGGGGTTGAATAGTGGTTAAATTAATCGTTTTGACGCCTGAAAATAGTGTTTATAAAGGCCAATTCAAAGAAAGCGATAGTCGTTATCGGCACATATACAGATGTGCTCTCTAATCGATTATAGGGGTCGAGTAAATTCGTGGATTCTAGCTCATTTCCCGGGCCGGATCGCCCCAAATATTTTAAAAAATTTCATTTAAAGGAAACGTTGATATTTTTCTCTAATACATCTATTTTACCGGTCTATTTCGTAACAGCAATGATTAACGTTTTTTGAGTATTATGGCACGTAAAGATGATATTACGGGGAAAGGGCCACAGAACGGATACCGGTCCTCTAAATCCAATAATAAAACGAAGCACCGATTCCATCAGAATCTGCAAAAGAAAAAGTTTTACGTACCCGAAGAAGACAAATGGGTAACGCTGAAAGTTTCGGCCAAGACGCTCCGAACGATTAACAAGAAAGGTATCAGTGCGGTCTTGAAAGAAGCACGTAAAAAAGGAACTCTTATTAAAGACGTATAGAATACAATGGCTAAAGGAAATCGAGTTCAGGTTATTTTGGAATGTACCGAGAAGCCGGGATCATCACGTTATGTGACGACCAAAAACAAGCGCAACAACCCCGATAGATTGGAATTGCGCAAATACAACCCGGTGCTACGTAAACACACTATCCATAAAGAAATAAAATAGAGTTTGAGTTATGGCTAAGAAGCAAGTATTTGGTGAAGAAGCACAGAAGGTGAAAGGCTCTCACCGCAGAATGGCAAAGGTTATTATTTCTACCAAGTCAACCAGAGGCAAATACGCTTTTAAAGAAGCGATGGTAGATCAAGATGAAGTACGAAATTATATCAGCCAGAATAAAGAGAAGTAATTTCTGGTTTTTAACTGAATTTCCCGAGGTTGCATCGCTAAACAGATGCAACCTTTTTTTTGCGTACATTTCAGCTTCATTCGTCTTACTAAATAGTTAAATATATATGTCTATCCAGGAACAGATACTAGCCGATTTAAAAGAGGCTATGAAAAACAAGCAGCAGGATCGCCTGAATGTACTGCGATCAATTAAATCGAAGCTTCTCGAACGCGAAATCAGCGAACGCAAAGGGGGCGAAGCGACCCTTTCCGATGACCAAGTAACGGAGGTGCTGATGAAAGCTGCTAAACAGCGGAAGGAATCGATTGAACAGTTTCAGGAAGGCGGCCGTGACGACCTCGTTGCCCAGGAACAGAAAGAGCTGAATATCATTGAATCGTATCTGCCGGAGATGTTGTCTGAAGAGGAGGTACGTGATATTGCACGTAAAAAGATCGAAGAACTTGGTGCCGAAAACATGGCTGATATGGGCCAGGTAATGGGTTCACTTATGAGTGAACTGAAAGGACAGGCAGAAGGTAGTCTGGTCAGCAAAGTTGTTAAGGAAGAGCTATCGTAACCCGGCAAGCATGAATCTGCTAGATCTGGTTATACTGCTTCCACTCTTATATTTTGGCTACAAGGGATTTGTCAACGGGCTGATTAAGGAAGTACTCAGTATTGTCGGCGTTATCCTGGCTGTTTTTTTGACCTTTGAATATATGGATACTCTTAACCACCTGATCGGCCCCTTGTTTGAAGGCAATGATTCCTACATCCCTTTTATATCAGGAGCTATTCTGTTTATCGGGACCATCGCTGTTGTTCAGACCATTGCCCATCTCTCAAAAAAGTTACTGGAAGCCGTTAACCTCAATATTATTAACAGGCTCTCCGGCCTGGCATTTGGTCTGTTGAAGAGTGGAATTATTGTCAGCGCCATTCTTCTTATCCTGGCTGGTTTTAATCAACCCTCGGAGGAAGCCCGCGACGAATCGATGACATACTCTACAGTGGTTTACCTGGCTCCACTGGCGTACGATGCCGTGGCCACCATTTATCCCGGGG
>JBEPXS010000383.1:0-2872 GCA_041641755.1 Balneolaceae bacterium | reverse complement strand
CCATCTCCCGCTGGCGTCCATACCGTTCCTTGGCAATGGCTTCGTAACCTTTTTCATAAATGCCCTCATACTTTTGCACCGATTCCTCCGGTGCCTGCAGCGGATCGTGGGGAGCCTGGTAGGCCAGGTAAAGCATAAATGGCTTGTCTTCATCCTCATATTTTTCCAACAAATCGATCGCCCAGTCGGTCCAGGTATCGGTTCCATAGTAATCTTCGGGCGGTGTATAGGGGGCTACCAGTGAATCATCAAAAACAAACTTCCGGGGATAGGCCCAATCCTTTTGTGCCGGAGGTCCCGGATCCGATGGACGCTGTTCCCCGGGATTAAAATAATTGGCTGCCCCATCGCGCAATCCCCGGTAGTGATCGAATCCCCAGTTGTATGGGTTATCCGTGCCGTGGTGTTTGCCAACAAAAAGAGTTCGATACCCGGCATTTTTTAGCACCTCACCAAACATGACTGAATTATGAAACCTCTCCGGTTCATCATGCATATCGCTCTGCTGGGCATACAAACCGGTAAGTAAGACAGCCCGGGAGGGGAAACACTTGCTTGTGTTGTGCATCCGCGTAAACCGAATCCCATTTTTTGCCAACCGGTCCAGGTTGGGCGTTTCAATTTCCGATCCGTAAGCCCCGATGTCGGAGTAGCCCATGTCGTCAGCCAGAATAAAAACGATGTTTGGTGGCGATTCGGACTGGTTATCACTGCACCCTGCTAAACAGATTAACAAGGTTAGAGCAGTTATACAGTATTCCAATATTGACCTTTTTTTCTTCATTCTATTAAGAATTTACCGGTTGCTCTTCTTGTGCCAACTATTTATGACTTCTTACTTCTTTTGATATACCCGCACGTAGTCAACCTCATACTGTTTGGGAAAATTTGTGTTGGATGGATCTCCACCATTGGACCCGACAGCAAGATTGAGCAAAATATAATGGGGTTGATGGAACGGGTTGAATCCATCAGCATTCAGTGTTTCAGTGAGGTCAATCTCATTGAGTAACTCTTCATCCAGGTAAATCTTAATTCGGTCTTCGTTCCAGTCCATCTTCCAGATGTGGTACTTCAGGGACCATTCAGGATTTTTCTCCAGGAACTCCTGAAACGGTATCTTCTGGTCATCCCAGATGGGTTGATTGCTTGAATCAGCCCAGGCGGCATTAGCCAAAATTGCAGGCTTGCCGTCCACGCGGTAGTATTCCATAATATCGATCTCTCCATTGGCTGGCCAACCTCGTTGAGGATCTGTTCCCAGCGTCCAGATGGCCGGCCACACACCATTTGCGGTATCAATACGTGCCCGCACCTCAAAAATTCCATATTGAAACGACTCCTTCCCACGAGTATTTATACTGGAAGATGTATACCGGGCAAAACGTCTGTTTCTCCGCCAATTGGTACTTGTTGAGTCATATAACTCATTGTGAACCCTCTCTCTTCTCCCTTCAATGACAAGCCGTCCATCCTCAACATTAGCGTTATCTGGCTGATACCATTGTAATTCACGATTTCTTACAAAGCCATATTCATACGACCAGTCGGTAGAATCCGGTTTATCTCCTTCTTTAAATTCATCGTGCCACACTAACTCATACCCCTGTATCTCAGATGGAGTATTATCTGGTTGATAAGGAGACTGCTCCACCTGACCGCAAGCCATAACTGCCAACATAGTTACAACTACCACTAACCGATTCTTCATATTTTATTTGTATTAATATTAATAAGGTCTTAACGCTCTGAAACCAATATATCAATACTAGCCCTGCATTTCTCACCAGAATTTGGTTGTGTGCAAGGCGAAGCAAGAGACGTACACTAAATATACATATGTACATTTAGTGTTTCACAGCTTCAACGCGCTACTGGGACAAATTTCGCAGTCCGGAACGACGTGTGATTTCAGGCAATGTATAAAACTTGGTTACATACTGGTGTACCGTTGCTTATCGTTTCAAAAAAATATATTTGTGTAAATTCGGGCTAGCTGATTATTCTCTCCACCACAAAGCCCGATCAAATCAGCACCTGTAGGGTCTTACCTTACATTTTGAAACCAATCTGCTCCACACTATTTGAAGGAAATATCATTCTCTTTTAACATCGCTTAAACACCTATAATTAAGATTAGAATCAGGTTTGCTTTGTAAGATAAATTCAAGATCGGTACATACGTGACTTCATTTTCAGAAAGGAAATATTATGAACATCCGACTTTTTGTTATTGTTATTTTAGCTCTTTTTATACAGGATAGTATAGCACAACCATCAACTTACAGGATGGGGGATGTTATTAGAATTACACAGGGAGACACACTTTCTAACAATACCATCCTCGCAGGACAGAGTATCGAAGTGAGTGGTTACCTCGATAATGATCTATTTTCGGCCTCCCGCATTTTTTTGTTGAATGGGAACATAACCGATGATGCCTTTGTGGCCGGCCAGATGGTCTCAGTATATGGGCATATTGGTGATATGCTGGTTAGTGCTGGGGAAACGGTAGTGATAGATGGTACTATCGAAGGTGATCTATTTGCAGTTGGCCGAGAAGTAAGAATAGGTCAGCAGGCTCGAATTCAGGGAAATGCTTTTCTGGCAGGTGGATCAATTGTATTTGATCGAGGAACTATTGAGGGTACTCTACGTATTGCAGGCGAACATATTGAGCTGAACGGAACCATCCGTAATTCGGCTACCATTTATAGTGATGACGTTACATTTGGCGAAGAATACGAAGCCTCATATGGTACCACAATCACAAGCAGTGAACCCCTTTATCGTGAAAACCTGGGGGTAATCCCACCAAACTTAACAATGCAAACCAAAGAAACTAATATCTGGGCTGTAATTCTATTTCAAG
>JBEPXS010000382.1:0-2896 GCA_041641755.1 Balneolaceae bacterium | reverse complement strand
CCAGCTTGGCACTACTTTGTTCAAGAGATTCTTTAATCATTTTCTTTTCCTCATCCGTTATTCCACCTTCAGGCTCGTAGTCGAGTTGGAAAATTATGTATCCGGACATCTTCCACCGGCTACTTTTTGGCAATTCCATTAAATATCTCAGTAAAAATTTTATCAATGCTTCAGCATGCTCATATTGATTATAAACCAGCCGGGGATGATCAAACGGATTGATCGTTTTGACGACTGGTTTGTTTGAAAAAGCGGGTTGTCTATTCTCACTGCTTTTCAAGATTTTGATCCTTTGGACCCTGCTCTTTTCATCTACACCTATTGATGAGGAACATTGCAGCCAGGAGTCATTTTCAAAACATTTAATATAGATCTGTTCTTTTCCCGCTCTGATGTAAAAGGAGTAATACAGGAGGTTATTTATCCTGGCATTAATGTTTTTGTTTAATTGCATATCGTTGACAAGACAATGATAAATAGCAGATTAAACCCACCCTCAATGGACAGACAACTAAAAAATTATTCAATTTCCAGTTTACTATATGAAGCCACCAAATCAAAATGGGCTGTTTGGGGAGAGAGCGTTTCGTTGAAGCAGCGCATACGTTGTAGTACCAGGGAGGTTGTAGGGATCAAGTTCGGAGAAGTTTATTTTGTGCTGCGTATAAAAAACTATCGGTAACTTTGGCATTTACTCCCTGTGGAACCAGAGATCAGGTAGAACGTGCAGATCTGAGGAAGACGGGTAACACGAGCCGTGGCAACCAAATACAGATTGAATTAAATAGTTTACTAAAGAGCGAAAAGGGAACCCCTGAACCACCATGTTAGTCCAATGATGATCCTTGCGCATCCAGCCCCTCGCGAACCCGTCGTTCTGTTCTTTCATATGAAGTATTGGAAGCCTGTTGCTCTAACTTGGAAATCTTCCTGGCGTTATACCATTTTCCACGTACAACTACCCCGGATAGCGAATCCAACTTTGCGATATCTTTAGTCGGATCACCGTCCACGAGTATCAAGTCCGCAGTATATCCGACTTTTATCCGTCCTGTTTTATCGCCTATCCCCAACACTTGAGCAGGATTGACGGTCGATGCTTTCAATGCCTGATAGGGCGTTAATCCCGCCTTCACAAAAAGCTTGAGCTCTTCAACAAGTGATTGCCCTGGTATATTGGTAAAAATTCCGGAATCTGTTCCCGTGAGTAGTGTCACTCCTTCTTCCTGAAATATCCTGGTAGCACGAAGATAAAAGGTATCATAATCTTTCCTTGTACCAGGGGCCTGATTGGACCAATACTCATACGATTCTTTTTCAAACGCCGAGATATACGGATTCAATAGCTCAACTCCGGGACGCTTCAAATACTGCCCCTGACTTTGGGCAACCAACACCAAATTCCGATGAGCTATTAACGTAGGTGTTACGGCAGTAGAGCTGCTGGCAATTTCCCGGGCAAGCTGCCGTGTCTTTACTTCATCGAGTTCATCATAAAGACCGTGCCAAACGATACTCTCCATATGTTCGATGGAAACAAAACCATCGTCGAGTAACTCGGTAAACTCTATATGGAAAGGCTTGCTAAATGGTATCCCTTGTGTACGGACTCCTTCTGGAGTATGTCCCATGATGGTCATTCCTAGTTTTCGAGACTCCGATAAAACTGCTTCGTACGCTTCTCTTGACAAGTTTGAATAAACCTTCAAATGTCGATACCCTTGCTCATATTGCTCTCGGACAGCTTGTCGGGCTTCCCCGGCATTATTGATAATTTGATGATTGACTTGAGTGTTAGGCCCCTGACCATTTAGGATTGGGCCCGTCGTTAAAAGCCGGGGCCCTTGTAAATGGTCATTTTCTATTTTCTCACTGAACTCAAGGTGAAATGGCATTCCGGAAGCATTGCGTACGGTTGTTACACCGAATGCAAGATAGGCGGAGAGTTCAGCTTCATCCCAGATATGAACATGTGCATCAATCAAGCCGGGCAGCAGATATTTACATTCTCCATTGATCACCAGCGCATCGTCTACACCGGATAGGAGTGAATCGGGTGCAATCTTGATAATTTTACTGCCTTCAATAACAACTGAATGATTTTTGAGAATTTTATCTCCCCGATCCGTCATAGTCAGCAGATTGACATTACGGATTACCAACCGTTCACCTCCCTGATAGTCCCGACTCTTTTGGAAAGACATTTCAGTGGCCGAATCCAAAATAAACGTATTAATGGCCAGACTGATAAAGACATATATAAGAAGTGGTATAAAGTTCATTTGAGTATATCCCAGATAGCTAACGGACTTGCGCTTAAGCGGCAGGCACATAATTATTAGATCCTATACGAGATGCACATCTATAGATGTCCGCAATTTCTTTCGGGGCAATATCTCGCAAATCTTCGATTGTCAATTTAAGTCTCATAGGATGTAATGCTAACTAGCTTATAATTATTTCAACTAGTTGACGATGTAATAATATTATCGTTCAAGACAATAGTTTGCTAACATGTAGTCTGAAGTGTAATTCTTGTATTATATTAGGGTATTATTCATCAGCCAGTTACGATAATTTCGTGATAAACATGACATTCCTCAGCGTGGGAATTTTTCATTTACACCTCATCCCAAAACCCCCGCAACTTACCGGTGGGATCATTCTCCACACGGCACTCCGTGTTGAATATCATGGTAGCGCGGGTATCGCTGTTGTACGCCGGCCAGTCGGGAACCGCATCGCAGTTGGGATTCCCGGTTTTGCCAAACGCCGCAACGGTTGAGCCGATGATGTGGGCCATTTTTCGGGCTTCTGCGGTATTCCCCGCTATCGGGGTACGGGGATTGGCCAGGATTAGTCCCAGATCTACGCCATGCACAGCGCCAAACTGTCC
>JBEPXS010000381.1:0-2909 GCA_041641755.1 Balneolaceae bacterium | reverse complement strand
ACATTTGATAAATGGATGGTGGTTAAGGTTTTCAGGATTGTGAACAAGGGCCCGCCATAAACACCCAGCTGCTGGCCGGTAACAAGGGCCAGCGAACGATCATCCTTGAGGCGTTCTATATTGTCAAGAGCCTCCCCATGCAGGTTGAACCTGTTGTTAAATACGGTTAGTAATTCCGCCATTTCCTGACGATCCTGCGGCACGGTAATAATATCGGCATGGCTGGCCAGCGCATCCTTATCAAAAGGATTTACAGAGTAAAATTCTGCAAGCTGTTCAAACTCAGAAATGTAGGTTTGATAAAGTTCGGTAAAAGGGAGTTTATCGAAAGGATAATTTTTTAACTGCAACTGCTATCCCTTTAGCTTTTGAATCTCATCACGAAGCCGAGCGGCCTTTTCGTAATTTTCAGTATCAATAGCGGTCTGTAGCTCATTCTCAAGTTTTTCAAGCTTCGTCATTTCACTGGATGGTTTATCCTCTCGGATGGAGGATATTTGTCCTTCCCCCTCCTCCGATTCAGAAATAATTCCAGCTTCTTCCAGAATTGTATCGGCAACGTAAATTGAAGCGTCAAAACGGATAGCCAATGCTATCGCATCACTCGGACGGGCGTCAAGCTCCATATTTTCACCATTTTTGCTATAAATAATCTGTGCATAGAACGTACCTTCACTGAGGTCGTTGATAAATACCTGATCCATTTGGGCACCAAAACTCTGAACTACATTTTTCAGCAGGTCATGTGTCATGGGTCGGGGTGGTTTGATATGCTCGAGTTCCAGTGCAATAGCCTGTGCTTCAAACGTACCAATAATTATAGGCAAGCGCCGGTTCCCATCAACTTCATTAAGAATCAATGCATATGCCCCTCCGCTGCTTGGACTTGTAGAAAGCCCGAGTATTTCCATTTTTATTTTATTCAATGGTAGCTAATACTTTGGGTTGATAACTGCAGTTTCTATGGCATCTAAGTTACAGATTTTTCTCTTACACTTAAACCATTTAACCTACTTTAATAAACGATTAACAATCATACAATGTTCAGTAAAGTAATACGAATAAACAATGTTGAAATTATGCTACAGAATAACAGATCACCTGAAATATCAACACTTGAATGGGGTACGGTTGAATTAAGTGACAACAGCCGCTATAAAGATGTCAAGCTTTATCCCGGCGGTTCCCGGGAGTGGGATTGGAATGAGACCGGTACCAGCCACGTGCCCGGTATACAACCGGCTGATGTAAAAGAACTTCTGGAGCAGAATGCCGAAGTGGTAGTGCTCTCAAAAGGGATCAACCGACGGTTGCAAGTTAAGCAGGACACGGTAGAAATGTTGAAGGAGAACGGAGTGGACTACTACATCCTGCAAACCGAAGAAGCCGTTGAAAAGTATAACGAACTGAGAAAGGCACACCCGGTAGGTGCCCTTATCCACTCCACCTGTTAACATCCGGCTAAGGACCAAATTAAGAATGATCGACATGTGTTATTTATACAAATTCTAAATAGAAAGTTTCTGCTTAAAATATTCTCAAAATTACCTCCAGAGTCCTATATTCGCTGCCTGATATTACGTTGACATTGCAGCATAATGACCCTAATTTCTCGACTCGATATTGAACCAGTAAAATAATATGCTAGAGAATTATATCCCTATAGTTATTACCGCTTCTGTTGCCGTAGGGCTGGCGGTACTTTTGAATTTACTTGCGCGTTTTTTGGGGCCTTATCGTCCCAACTTAACCAAGTTAGAACCGTATGAGAGCGGCATGGATCCGGTTGGGGAAGCACGCGACCGATATTCAATCAGTTTCTACCTAGTAGCGATGGAATTTTTGGTATTCGATCTTGAAGTTGTCTTCGTTTATCCCTGGGCTGTTAGTTACTTAGATCACGGAGCAGGAACGTTGGTCGTCATGCTATTTTTCATCTTTGTTCTTTTTGTCGGACTTGTTTATACCTTAAAAAAGGGTACTTTGGACTGGGATATAAAAAGAAAAATTTTAGAGAACTAATTTATGGGTCTTGAACATACACTTAGTGAGGGATACCTCACCACCAAATTGGATACGCTGGTTAACTGGGCACGCTCTAATGCGGCATGGCCGATGCCAATGGGACTGGCCTGTTGTGCTATCGAGATGATGGCTTTTGCGGGTCCTAAATATGATGTTTCCCGGTTTGGATCTGAGGTGATGCGTTTTTCACCCCGACAGGCTGATGTTATGATTGTAGCCGGCTGGGTTAACTACAAAATGGCTCATGCTATCCGTCGTGTCTGGGATCAGATGCCGGATCCCAAATGGTGCATCGCTATGGGAGCCTGCGCCTCTACAGGTGGTATGCACCGTTGTTACGGTGTAGTACAAGGCTGTGATAACTTCCTCCCTGTGGACGCCTACATTTCCGGATGCCCTCCCCGACCCGATGCTTTGATACACGCTCTCATGAAAATTCAGGACAAAGTCCGAACCGAACATTCTGTAACACTTGATACTTGATATGAGTCTGGAACTGAACGAACAATTTCAAAAAGTTGTCGATGGCCTGACCGAGAGTTTTACGGAGCAGATCATTAATGTTTATCAATCTACGGGTGACACTTTTATCCATGTCAAACCGGGTTCTATTGTGGATATCTGTTCTTATTTAAAGGAAGAGCATTATTTCGTTTACCTGGTAGATGTTTTTGGAACGGATCGGTTTACCTCGGAAGACCGCTTTGAGGTAATCTATAACATGCTCTCCCTGCGAGACCGGTTGCGGCTGTTTGTCAAAACGTGGTTGCCGGAAGAAAATCCTGAAATTGATAGTGTAACTCAGGTTTGGAAGTCGGCCAACTGGTTTGAACGCCAAACCTATGATATGTTTGGTATCCGATTTAACGGACATCCCGATTTTC
>JBEPXS010000380.1:0-2912 GCA_041641755.1 Balneolaceae bacterium | reverse complement strand
GTCCCGGCTATGATACATGTGATCCACCCCGTGCCAGCTATAACGCTGCTCACGCACCCAGTCAGGCTTCCCCTCGTAGTTCTGTTCAATGTTTTTCATCGATTGCGGTTTGGGGATATCAGCGTCTGCATATTTACCATCGTGTCGTTCAGCGGGATAAAATTCGGCATGAACCGCTTTATGGGAAAGGTAAATAAAAAAGGGTTTATCCTGGTCGCGGTCCTCCTCCAGCCAGTCCAGCGTGTAATCCGTTAACAGATCGGTGATATAGCCCTCTACCTGCTTGCGTTCTCCATCTATATTGAGGGTTGGATCATGATATACTCCCTGTCCCCTGAAACTTACCCACCGGTCAAAACCAGGCTTGGGATCGTCGTTGGCATTACCAATATGCCACTTGCCGAAATAAGCAGTTTCATATCCCTCGTTCTGCAATTGTTCCGGGAAAAAGCGTGTTCCTTCTTTCATTGGGTTGGTGTTGTCGACAGCTCCGTGGCGGAAGGCATACTGGCCGGTCAAAATGGAGGCCCTGCTGGGGGAACATAAAGAGGTCGTCACAAAAGCATTTGCCAAATGAGCTCCCTCCTCGGCCATGCGATCCATGCCTGGTGTCTCCAGGAAGTCGGGACCATCCGGGTGGAATCCCATATAATCGTACCGATGATCGTCGCTCAGGATGAAGATTACATTTTGTGGTTGTGCCTGCATGGAAGAGATAACCAACAAACCCAACAATATGGCAACTGACAATTTCATCAATGCTTTCATGTTATATCCATCCCTTTTTTATTTCCAGATAGCAGAGTAGCTTTAATAAAATGTAATTGTAACGGATCACCAGCTTTTTAGCAAAAATCTCTTTCTACCATAAAATGTTATTGAAAAGCCCAAACAGAGACAATTTGAATTATTATAGTTGAGAAAGGTTGTTATCGAGACCAAGTAAAACTAGTCAAGCTATTCGTCATTTCCGTTCTAAAATTCAGCTTTCTATTTGGTAACCAAAGGAGACCCGTTGCCCGAAATCAACTTACCGAATAATTCGGTGCTTCTTTGGTAATCTGTACCGAGTGGGGATGGCTCTCTTTATAGCTTGCCGAAGAGATCTGGACAAATTCAGCTTTTTGAAGCTCCGGTATATTTGCCGCGCCGCAGTACCCCATCGCTGCCCGCAGGCCGCCAACCATCTGATAGACCACCTCTGAAAGATAACCTTTGTAAGGTACACGTCCTTCAATTCCTTCCGGAACCAGTTTCTTGATATCATCCTCCACATCCTGGAAGTAACGATCTTTTGATCCCTTCTCCATGGCACCAATACTACCCATGCCCCGGTAGGATTTATATTTTCTCGATTCATAAATGACGGTTTCGCCCGGACTCTCGTCAACGCCGGCAAACATCGATCCCATCATAACGGCCTGTGCACCACCGGCAATTGCTTTGGCAATATCCCCTGTTTGCTTGATACCACCGTCCGCAATCAGTCCAACACCCGCCTGTTGGGTATATTCGGCCACTTCCAGAATGGCACTGAGCTGGGGCACTCCCACGCCGGTAACCACACGGGTGGTACAGATGGAACCGGGTCCAACGCCTACTTTCACTACATCGGCACCAGCTTCGACGAGAGCCTCTGCCCCGTCCCTGGTAGCAATATTACCCGCAATCAGATCCAGGTCAGGAAATGCAGATTTTATCTCACCGATTTTTTCCAAGACTCCTTCGGAGTGCCCATGGGCGGTATCTACGGTAATGATATCAACACCGGAGTCGACCAGCGCTTCAACCCGTTCCATTGTGTCTGGTGTAACCCCGACTGCCGCCCCGACACGTAAGCGACCCATGTCATCTTTACTGGCGTTGGGAAAATTCATTTTCTTCTCAATATCTTTGAACGTAATAAGTCCGACCAGCTTCATCTCTTCATCCACAATCGGGAGCTTCTCTACTTTATGCTCCTGCAAAATCTCTTCTGCCTCCTCAAGTGTGGTACCTTCCCGCGCGGTTATGAGGTTATCACGTGTCATGATGGTATCCAACGGTTTGTCCACAAAATGCTCGAACCGCAGATCACGATTGGTTACGATGCCGATTAATGTATTGTCATTTTCAACAATTGGGATCCCACCGATTTTATGCTTTTTCATGAGCGATCGTGCCTCGCGGACGGTCGCCGTTTCCGGCAAGGTAACCGGGTCGACGATCATCCCGCTTTCACTACGTTTAACCATCCGCACCTGATCAGCCTGATCTTCAATACTCATGTTTTTGTGGAGCATGGCAATCCCTCCCTCACGAGCCAACGCTATAGCCAGCCGGTATTCGGAAACGGTATCCATCGCCGCACTGATTACGGGGACGTTCAATTTCAGGTTGGATGTTAGATTCACACTGGTTTCGACATTTCGGGGCAACGTCTCAGAATATGCAGGTACCAGCAGCACATCGTCGTAGGTTAGTCCTTGCCGTGAAATCCGATCAAATGGAGAGGAGTTATTCATAGCTGACTCGGTCACAGGGTTTTAGTTCAGATTTGGGCAAAGATAAAAAATTTGCCAACGAGGTGCGTAATCAAAACCCTATTAATTTTTTGTAATGTCAGGAGGATAAGGTACCAGAAAGAGAAAGTCAGAAGGGAAATAGTAGAATTAGTAAGAGGAAGGCCGACCGAAATTCATTTATCATCGATCATATTCCCAAATTTTAAAAATCCCACCTAAAACCAAATATATCCCTTCTAACCTCTCAATAGTAAAGCGTCTCTCTTGATGAAGTTTTTTCTACAGCTTCTTTATTTTGAGGGCCTGAATAGCGGTATCCAGTGAACAAATACCGTCGCGGTAGCAGCTTACCCAGTAAGTCACACTCTGGCGGCGTCTCTCAATATGAGGATCACAGGTAGAGTATTG
>JBEPXS010000379.1:0-2938 GCA_041641755.1 Balneolaceae bacterium | reverse complement strand
AATTTGGGTGGTTCCTTTCTGGAAATATGCTCTGCTGCAAGCGACCAGAATTCACGTTCACTCTCCATATCAAAATCTTCCACAGCGAAAGCTTTGGTGAGCCTGCCAGCCACGATTTTGAAGTAACTTCTTAGATCTTTAATCATAATTCATCAATTAAAATGCAGAATAATAATAGTAGTCCAAACGCTTGAAAAATCGCCGCGCCATCCATCCTGTAACGCAGGCAAACGTTATGGAACCGGCCATCAGTCCTATAGTGGCATATTCCAAGGATATAACCCTGCTACAGACGTAACCGACTATAAAATTGACGGCTGTAGCTATAACCATCGCATACATAACAAACGATGGCCTGTTCAGGGTAAAGAAAAACAGCGAGTTGAGTAGGCCTAACACAAGAAACAGGTATGATATACTAGCCATCCAAAAAACCTTCGGTATAACTGGATTAGCAAAGAAATCTCTAATTTCGGGTACCTCCTCAACAAATACTTTCAAGCTGTCGATACTATAGAAAGATATGACTATTGAAACGGTACCTACAACAAATAAAAGTACGACCTGCTTTTTATAAAACGATTTAAAGTATTTATTAAAGAGGCCTATCTGTCTGAAGGGCGCCTTTTTTTGTATCGGCAGTAACTGTTTTGAGAATGAGTGTACACTGTACTCCAACACGGCAATACTAAGAACAAGGGTAAGCAACGCCCAATCCATTCCCAATTCATAAGCGGTATCGAACCAGATGATATATGGCGGTGGTGGTGGACCGGCCGACCACGCTAAAATGCGGTCCAAAAAAAGAAAAAAGAAATAAAAGAACCCATATAAAAAGTATTGATAACTGTTGTAGTATCGAATTTCCGGTTTGGGCAGTGCCTGCTCCTGATCATCTTGTCCCGTAATTTTAATTTTCAATCTATAGTAGATGCCGACATAAATCACCATAATTACAATAGTAAATGCCATCCCAATCCACTGAGAAAGATATATACCAATCTCCAAACCATCCATACCGGCTATCACTACACCAGTTCCTATTATGATACTGCCCAAAATTACAGCGCCATGTTCCATAGCATAGAGTACCCCCGAGATAAGCAACAGAAGACTGATAAGCACAAGATATGCAAGTCCGATCAGTGTCATCCCCATAGGATAAAAAGGGACAACTATATTAAGAAGGTAAAGGCCTACGGTAGTCAGGCCTATTGTAAGAACACCCTTTCCCATTATCTGCTTGGTAGCCCGGTATGCAAGCTGATAATTATCTTCCCCCTTATATTTGGATACATGTCTCCCCAGTGTTTGAACGAATCCACCGGTTATGACAAAGGCTCCTATTGTACCGCAAGCAACCATCGTAGCCTGGGCCTCATTAAACTCGAGCCATGCCCACAGTGAGTACCTGAATATGAGTACTGCAGCAATCTGGCTCACCATGGGCAATGAAAACAGCAATCCCAGGGTGTAGTGCTTGCCAAATAACTTGACACTTTCTAAAAGAGGGGGGTTACTGAGCTTCTTTTTATCAACTTCTATCTCATTTTGTTTTTCCTGGCGGATATCCTCTTTAATCTCTCCATATATACGTTCTGCAAGCTCGAAGACAGTATCACTATCAAACTGCTGCTGTACATCAATATCTCGTAGCCCAAACGATTCTAGTGTAGCGGCAACCGCCCAGCTGCTTACAGGGTTCCCAACCTGTACCTTTACCTGCTCCCGAAGTTCGGGCAGAGAAACGTCTCCCGGTTTTATCTGTTTTGTATCAGGCATACTCAGATTGATGTTCTACAATTTTTTGGACGGAAGACAACGTTATATCTTTTTTTAATGGTGTATTTTGCTGATTGTGCATCCGTTGATAAGACTCAAAATAGCTGTCAACCGACTTTTCGATTGTATATTTGAGCAATACCCGTTCCCTGGCCCTTCTTCCAAGCTCAATTCGGTATTCATCATTGTTCAACAACTTTATTACACCATCTGCCAGTGAGCGTGGATCACGGGGACGGCAGAGCTCTCCACATCCTTCCAACGCTTCACGGATCCCCCCCACATCTGTGGCTACTACAGGTCGGGAACAGCTCATTGATTCAATCACCGTGTAGGGGAAACCTTCAGAAATGGAACTGAGTATCGATATATCCCCCTCATTGAAAAGCTCATGAGGCGCATTGTGGAAACCTCCAAACTCAAAATTATCGCCGACATTCAGCTCATTAACAAGGCTTCGACATTTTTTGGTATAATCCGGGTCCACATCCAAACCTCCATATAGGATAAATTGCACTTCCGGAATTTCCCTTCTGACAAGGTCGCAACAGCGAATCATGGTTTCGATATCCTTCAATGGAAAAACATGGGCTGCGGCCACCACCGTAGGAACTCCCTCTGTATGAGAAGGTTTGGGAGTAGGTTTAAACAGATCAGTGTCAACACCGTTGTAGATAGGTTCTATGCGCGATTCGTCCGCTTCGTAGCGCTTCTCCCATATCTTGTTAACAGAAGTTACCGGCGATATTTGATCGGCATGATAGTAGGAAGCGCGAGTGATAAAAGTTCCTAAGTCGATCAGTAGCTTTTTCGAGAAATATGGAAAATCATCTCTGCTGACATTTATAAGGCGTTCTCGTATAAAAACTCCGTGATCGGTAAGCAGGGCGGGAATCCCATATTCATATTTGGCAGCTATCGATGAGATAGACGGAAACCCAGCTATTGTACCATGAGTCACACTAACCTCCGGTATCGGCACTGCCAGGGCCATCATAAAATGATAGAGCCAGCGCATACCAAACGTAATATCAAAAACACGGGGCGGCTCCTCTCCTGTTTCCAGTTGTTCCATATCACCATATTTACCGGACAATTGACTTTTAAATTCCTGCCAAATTAATGGGTTTGCCAGCGTTTTTTTATAATCAAAACA
>JBEPXS010000378.1:0-2992 GCA_041641755.1 Balneolaceae bacterium | reverse complement strand
GAAGGAATTACTTCCTTATAACAACCCGATGCAACCTTCCTCACTTGAGTTTTCCGATTCCAGTGAACCGGATGTAAAGGCACTGGATGAATTCCAAAAAGAGATTCTGAATCGAATTGCGGGTATCTACCGTTTGCATGTTAACGCGATCGAAGCTCAGATCAATAATGACCCACTCAAGGCCGAAAAGAAAATCAACAACGCGCTTTCTTCTATTCAATCTCTTTTGGATGAATTCCCCGAAGTTCAGTCGAATAAGCGTTTTAATGAGTTATACCGTTCCGTAATGACCGAGTATCGTGAGTTTTACGGTATCGAAGATCCTGTTAAAGAGGTAGAAGGTGAGATTTTCGAAATCCAGGAAGAACTTTTTACCGAAAGTTCAGACTGGATGAAAGAAGGATATGTATTGCCTGAGAATATCACTATGACCGAAACCGAAGTTCCCCTGGTGCAAAACAGGCAGGTAAACCGGCACCTGATGTATTATACAATGAAGCGGCCCGAAGTCATGGAAAAATGGTTACAGCGAAAAGAAAAGTATTTCCCCATGATGCGGGAGATCTTCAAGGAAGAGGGAGCACCTGTTGAACTGGTTCATCTTTCGATGATTGAAAGTGGTCTGAACCCAAGGGCACGAAGCTGGGCAGCCGCGGTTGGTATGTGGCAGTTTATTCGTGCAACCGGCTCTATGTATGGTCTGGAAGTTAATTTTTGGGTAGACGAACGAAGAGACCCAGAAAAAGCAACACGCGCTGCTGCCCGGCATTTGGTAGATCTTTACAATATCTGGGGCGACTGGCATTTGGCAATGGCTAACTATAATATTAGTCCCCGTGGCTTGAAACGGGCCATTCGTGCAGCTGGTGGCGTTGAAGATTACTGGGCAGCATATAACTATCTTCCCCGGGAAACCAGAGGATATGTACCGGGGTTTATTGCCGCTACCATGGTTACCCACAATCCGGTTGAGTTTGGATTCCAGAAAAAATACGATGTTGAGCGTTACAAATACGAAACGGTTGAGGTAGGACCATTAATGTCGCTGGATCAGCTGGCAAAAGCCGCCTCCATAACTACTGAGGAATTGAAAGAATACAATCCCGAACTGTTACGATGGGCAACTCCACCAGGTAGCAAGTATACACTTAAACTTCCGGATGGAACTAAGGAAGAATTTCTTGAGAATTATGATGAAATACCCAAGGAGGAGCGTAACCAGAATATAACAATGCATACCGTACAACGGGGGGAAACCCTTGGGCGCATTGCAAGAAAGTACGGCACGTCAGTACGTTCACTCTATGAGACCAACGAAAATATTTCGAATACAATATATCCGGGACAGAAGCTTGTTGTACCCCTGGCCCCGGGAAGCGAAGAAAAACTGGCTTCTAATCGACCAACCCATCAACCGCGTAGCAGTAGTAGTTCTTCGCGTTCTCGTTCGCGCGCCAAAGCTCCGGCTAATTCTACGGGACTGAATTATAAGGTAAAAAAGGGCGATACTGTTGGTCATATTGCAGAATGGTATGACGTGCGGGCATGGCAGATTCGGGGATGGAATGGAGTCTCCAACTATATACGTCCCGGGCAAACACTCACGATTTATGTTCCGAAATCGAAAGCCAGTTATTACAGGCAGATAAATTCAATGACGTTCAGTAAAAAACAAAGCATTGAAAGAGAGCAGCGTTCTGGTAAAGATATTACACGACTTTACGCATCCACCAGTAGTAGTTCCTCAAATTCAGGCTCTACTGTGTACAAGGTTCGCCGGAATGATACGTTAATTGAAATAGCTACCTCATTTGGGGTATCCGTTTCACAGATAAAACGGTTGAATAACTTGCAGGGATCGCGCATATATGTGGGACAGACCCTGCGTATAAAATAGATTTAGCAATCACTTATTAAGTCAATGAGTAAAAAAATCAAAATTACGGCTGTCGCCGGTTCTCTAATTTTGTTTTTAATGGTGGCTGGTGCAGCAAAGCTACCTGACATTTATTTCCAGATAAAGAAGAATTTCACCATCTTCAGTGAGGTGTTTCGGGAAGTATCGTTGAACTATGTAGATGAGGTTGACCCCGAAAAAATGATGCGCAAGGGAGTCAACTCCATGCTGGAATCGCTTGATCCCTATACGGTGTTTATAGATGAAGCACAGAACCAGGAGCTTGATATTATAACACGGGGCAATTACGGGGGAGTAGGGCTGGAGGTTGGCTTCAGAAGCGATAAAATTGTAGTTATAGCCCCTATGGAGGGTTATCCCGCCCATCGCAAGGGCATCCGTACCGGTGATGTCATTATAGCTGTTAATGGAGTTTCTGTTGAAAACCTCTCAGCTGAGGAGGTTCAGAATATGACGCTCGGAGAACCCGGTTCCAGCGTTACATTAACAATAGAGCGGTATGGAAACGACCAACACCTGAAATTTGAATTGACGCGCGAACGTATCGATGTCAAGAATGTGGCTTACAGCGGTACGGTTGGTCTCCAGGATAATATCGGCTATATCTTGCTAAGTCGGTTTTCCCAAAATACTGCGGAAGAAATTCGTAGTGCTATCACTGATTTACAAAAAAAGACAGAACTTAAAGGACTTATTCTCGATTTAAGGAATAATCCGGGGGGGTTACTTAATGAAGCTGTATCTACTGTCGATAAATTTGTTAAGCCGGGGGTAAAAGTAGTTGAAACCCGCGGTAGACTGAGTGAACACAATAGTAGATACCACACAGAAGAACCTGCTATGCTGGATAAGCTGCCACTGGTGGTATTACAGAACGGTGGTAGTGCTAGTGCTTCAGAGATTGTTGCCGGTGCTCTGCAAGACCTGGACCGGGCAGTGATCATTGGAGAGCAAAGTTTTGGTAAAGGATTGGTGCAGGTGGTGCGGCCACTCTCGTATAACACAGCTCTAAAGATAACAACTGCAAAGTATTATATACCCAGTGGACGAAGTATCCAATCCATAACGTATACG
>JBEPXS010000377.1:0-3101 GCA_041641755.1 Balneolaceae bacterium | reverse complement strand
AGTAATCTAAAAAAATTACCATAAAACCCAAAAATAGAGTGCAATATCGTAATATTCTAATATTCAAAAAAAGCCCGATACATAATACCGGGCTTTTTTATACCATTTTATATGTCTTTAAAAAGGTTATTTACCTTTTTGTTCCTTGTAATACTGCCGCAGAACATAGTGTAGTATACCTCCATTACGATAGTAATCGATTTCAATCGGTGTATCAATACGGTTTAGGACCATGAAATCGGTTACTGATCCATCCTCATGTTTAGCTTCAACCTTTACTTCCTGGCGGGGTTCCAGATCGTCACTAACCTCAATCCTGAATACTTCCGATCCATCAAGACCAAGAGTATCAGCAGACTCATCTTCCTTAAACTGCAGTGGTAATACGCCCATGCCTACCAGGTTGGAACGGTGGATACGCTCGTAGGATTCGGCGATAACTGCTTCCACGCCCAGCAGAATGGTTCCCTTTGCCGCCCAGTCTCGCGAAGAGCCGGTTCCGTACTGGTTACCGGCCAGACCAATCAACGGAGTGTCATTCTCTTTATACCGCATTGCGGCGTCATAGATCGTGGTTATTTCATCATCTGGGAAATACTTAGTGTATCCACCCTCTTTGCCGGGAGCCAACTGGTTTTTGAAACGCACGTTGGCAAACGTCCCGCGTGTCATTACCCGGTCGTTACCACGACGTGAGCCGTAGGAGTTGAAATCTTTCTCTTCAACGCCATGCTCTATCAAATACTGCCCGGCAGGACTCTCCTTTTTAATATTTCCAGCCGGAGATATATGATCGGTCGTAATAGACTGACCCACTTTTACAAGAGCACGTGCACCTTCGATCGGCTTAATCGGATCAGGATCCTCACCCATATCCATAAAGAAGGGGGGTTCCTGGATGTAGGTAGAATCTTCTTTCCACTCATACAGCTCGCCGCCACCGACCGGGATCTTATCCCACTCTTCAGATTTAAAGATATCCCCATACTGCTTGTTAAACAGTTCGGGACGAATGGCGTTGTCGAGATGTTCGGCGATCTCGTCAGAAGTCGGCCATATATCTTTCAGATACACATCATTGCCGTCCTTGTCTGTGCCGAGCGGCTCATTTGCCAGGTCGATATCAACCGTACCGGCCAGTGCATATGCCACAACCAGTGGAGGCGAAGCAAGGTAGTTGGCTTTTACATAAGGATGGATACGGCCTTCAAAGTTGCGATTTCCGGAAAGCACACCAGCGACGATCAGCTCTCCATCCTTGACAGCACTCTCAACTGCTTCTGGCAGCGGCCCGGAGTTACCAATACAGGTAGTACATCCATATCCCACAAGGTTGAACCCGAGCTTATCCATGTAATCCGTCAATCCTGCTTCCTCCAGATAGTCAGTTACAACTCGTGAACCAGGCGCCAACGATGTTTTAACATATGGGGGAACCTGCAGTCCTTTTTCAAATGCCTTTTTGGCTACGATACCTGCACCCAGCATTACGCTTGGGTTGGAGGTATTGGTACAGCTGGTGATAGCCGCGATGACCACATCTCCGTGTGTCATCTCCACTTCCTGCCCGTTTTTAAAGGTTCCCTTATTGGCCAGTTTTTCCTGCTCCAGGTTGAAGCCCATAGTAGGATCGCTGCTGGTAAGACTGCTTTCAAACGTAGACTTCATGTTTGGAAGCGTAATTCGGTCGTGCGGAAGCTTTGGTCCGGCCAGCGATGTTTCCACCTCTCCCAAATCCAGCTCCAGCGTTTCGGAGAAGACCGGATCTTCGGTTTGCTCATTCCGGTACAGCCCCTGCTCTTTCATATACCGCTCAACCAGCCCCACTTGCTCCTCAGAACGCCCCGTTCGGCGCATGTATCGCATCGCCTCATCATCCATCGGGAAAAAGCCCATGGTAGCCCCATACTCCGGAGACATGTTAGCGATCGTGGCCCGGTCCGGCAGACTCATGTTCGCCAGGCCATCTCCATAGAATTCCACAAACTTGCCAACCACACCATGGCGGCGCAACATCTGGGTAACCGTTAGTGTCAGGTCCGTGGCCGTGATTCCTTCACGGAGTTTTCCGGTCAGTTTCATTCCCACTACTTTAGGGACAAGCATGTGAATAGGCTGACCCAGCATAGCGGCTTCCGCTTCAATACCACCGACGCCCCATCCAAGGATGCCGAGGCCGTTAATCATCGTGGTGTGCGAATCGGTGCCGACCAGTGTATCGGGATAAGCGATCAGTTTTCCGTCGTCATCCTCTCTGGTAAAGGCACCCTGTGCCAGGTATTCCAGGTTTACCTGGTGCACAATACCGCGGCCCGGCGGTACAACCCGGAAATTATCAAATGCTTTCTGTCCCCATTTCAAAAACTCATAACGCTCGCGGTTCCGCTCAAACTCTTTCTCCACGTTGTGCATAAAAGCGTATTTCTGCCCAAATTCATCAACCTGCACAGAGTGGTCGATGACCAGATCAACAGGCACCTGTGGATTTATGGACTGGGGATCTCCACCCATCCGGTCCATTGCCGAACGCAGGGCAGCCAAATCAACGACAGCGGGAACCCCTGTAAAGTCTTGCAACACCACACGCGAGGGTTTGAAAGGGATCTCTCCCTGGGGATCTTCAGCATTGTAATCGGCAAGCGTTTTGACATCATCTTCAGTGACTATATAACCATCAAATTCTCGAAGTACAGCTTCAAGTAACACTTTAATAGTAAATGGAAGTTTGCTGACCTCTCCATATCCGAGATCTTCCAGTTTTTGCAGGCTGTATAGGTGGGCTTTTCGGGTGCCGGCATCAAATTCGCGCCGGGTTTCCTTTCGTAGATTGCTGTCGCTCATAATTTTTATTAAAATCTTTAATTTTGTATTGGTTTCGCTAATTATGCGGTCGAAATTTACAACTAATTTTGCAAAATGTCTTGTAGGGGAACGCCCTAAATTTTGCTCTTCTGAAGGATAAGACACCTACTATTTTTTTCAATAATCACAAAACATATTTCTTGCGATTCGGAGATACATTTTTCATTTCATTTTTTGATTGCAAATTGTTTTTAAGAAGCCTATTTTTCGAGACTTCACAAAAAAGCAATTATAATCTG
>JBEPXS010000376.1:0-3155 GCA_041641755.1 Balneolaceae bacterium | reverse complement strand
TGGTGCTGACACACTCTACCAGGAACATGACAGCCGACATTACCTGCGACAGGCCGAATCAAAAGCAGAACACGACTTTGAGCACCCAACCTATCACCAGCATTTTGATGGATTCGAGTCCTGGTGCTGCATCCTGGATCTGCTATTTCAGTTCGGACCAGAAAGCTTTCGGATAACGGAGCGATTAATGGTTGTGAGCTGAATATTTTTGTGCCGGTGCCTGATAGAACAGATGTGCTTATCATCCTTTCCTCATCGAATTCGGGTAGCGCTATGTCACATATCCAAAAAATTAGTACCTTCGGAAACAATCCGTTTAAAAAGTGGAGATCTCCAGATGCATACCGTACCAAAGTTCAAAATTTATGACGATGTAGATGTACCGGAAGGTGTTTTTCAATGGGGACAATCCCGAGACGAGCTCTTCGAACAATTTCATGAGGCCCAGGACCACTACTATATGGGAGAATTGGATCGGGCTAAACAAATTTTAAAGAAGATCATATCTGATGATCCCCATTTTATTGACGGACTCACCCTGCTTGGGGATCTGATGTTGACTATGGGCAACCAAAAAAAAGGATTTGAATATCATCGGAAAGCTGTTGAGGTAGGAGAAAAAATTATTCCTGAATCATTTGAAGGCAAAATTCAGTGGGGATTCCTTGAAAACCGCCCTTTTCTGCGAGCCCTCTATTCGCATGCTTACGACCTGTTAACCCAACAGCAATTGCAGAAGTCGATCAAAAAATTTGAAGAGATACTGCAGTACAACCCGAATGACAACCAGGGCGTCCGGTGGCTGATCGGCGATCTGTATTTTGTTAATGGGGAGATCAAACAGGCTGAAAGCACTTATAAAAAAGAGCTCGACTATCCTCCATACAGGTACAGCTACGGACTTGTTCGGTTTTCGCAAAAAGATTACACCCGGGCGGTGAAGTTTTTCCGGAAAGGGATTATTTCAAACATCTACATATCAGATCTGATCAGGAGGAAACTACCGCTTATTGATTATCAGATATGGCACGGCAGCAATCTTGAACTGCCGGAAACAGCCTATACCTATCTGGATATCATGGCTCAAAAGTGGGTGGAATTTCCGGAAGCTATCGATCTGCTGAACTTTGTGCATATCGCGGACCCCTCACGCTCTCAAATTGAGGAGATCTATCTGTTAAAACAGGACCTCTATTTCAGTGACAGTGGATTCGGAGATGTGGGAATGGAGGATACCGGCTTTCCAGACGACCAAGGTCACAATATGAGAAAAGAATTACTTAGAGAAATCAAACAGATCGAAAAAGAGATTACTGACGAGTCTTCAAAAGAGCTGGTAAAAGAATGGAAAGAGAGTTCTGATTCCCGGCAACAGTATTTGTAGATTTTCTTAAAATAATTAAAGTTGAGGCCTACAGGCTTACTGCTGGGTTGTAACCTTTACCCTTAACATTCAACTTCAAATTCTATATCTGCACGTGGACTGCCAAAAACACCTATTCTCACTACCAGACGATCACCACTATATAAACTGCTCTTACCTGTCGCCCCTGCTGAAGCGTGTTGAAGAAGCGGGCATCCGCGGCATCAGGAGTAAAAGCCGTCCCTGGGAAACCACACCGCCCGATTTTTTTGAAGACAGCAACGAGCTTCGAACCCTTTTCAGCAATCTAATTCATGCCGATGATCCAAACAGCATAGCTATCATGCCCTCGGTTTCCTATGGTATGGCAACCGTTGCAAAAAATATCGATCCCACCAGGGGGAATACGATCATTGTTGCAGGAGAACAATTTCCCAGCAATGTATACGCCTGGAAGCGATTCTGTCAAGAAAATAACTGTAGCATCAGGATGGTAGATCCACCCGCAGAGTTTGAAAATCGCGGGCAGCAATGGAACCGGAAGATCCTCGATACGATTGATGCCGGTACCCTGATGGTAGCACTCGGAAATGTACATTGGGCCGATGGGACCCTGTTTGACTTGAAAAAAATAGGTCAGAAGATTCGTAAGAACGATGCCTACCTGGTGATTGACGGTACACAATCTGTTGGGGCACTACCTTTTGATGTCCGGGAGGTTAACCCCGACGCCTTGATCTGTGCCGGCTACAAATGGCTGATGGGACCCTATGCTATGAGCCTCGGTTACTTTGGTCCGCAGTTGCAGGATGGTATTCCATTGGAAGAGGGGTGGATTGTCCGCAAGAACAGTGAAAAATTCAGCGGACTGGTTGATTACGAGGATGAATACCAACCCGGGGCTGTTCGGTTTGATATGGGAGAACGCAGCAATTTTATTCTTGTACCGATGATGATCGAGGCCCTCCGCCAGATTTCGGAATGGAATCCCATTCATATTCAGCAGTACTGTGAAAAACTAACTTCTGAACTCGTCCGTGAGTTACCAGAGTATGGCTACCAAATTGAAAGGGAAAACTGGCGTGGTCACCACATGTTTGGGATTCGGCTGCCTGACAACGTATCCCAACAACAGCTTCAGCAAGAATTCGGGGAACGCAACATCCATGTTTCCATACGGGGCTCAGCAGTCCGCATCTCCCCAAATGTCTATAATACCGGGCAGGATATCGCAATTTTGTTGGAAGTTCTCAAAGATTTGGCTAAATAATATAGCTTCGGTGGACTATGTCACAGCATTGTACAAAGGATTCTTGAGATATACCTTTGTTTCCCTCTGTGAATCCATCGTAGTTCTTTCTGTTAAGATTTTTGTCACATTTTTTGAAACTCTGATGTATTAAAAACAATAAATTCGGTTCTATGCCTGAAAAAACCGACAACAAAACCTCCGAATGGAAACCGCGTTACTGGCTGGTGTTTACACTCGGTATTATCTACATCCTGCTGCTTGGCCTGTTCACCTATCTTTTCAACACTCCCATTTAGTTGAGGATGCTTTTGCAAAGACTGGCAATTTCAAAGTCCCCCTTCGAAGGGGGTTTGGGGGATGATCTGAAAAGGCATAATCACAGACTAAAGTATTCAAATGGTATACAAACTCAATAACAACCAAGAAGAATAAATGCACTGGATCGACTGGATTATCCTTGTTCTGTTTCTCGGGTACACCATCTGGGATGGAAGCCGCCGGGGACATCAGTCCGATAATATCGAGGGCTTTTTCCTGGCC
>JBEPXS010000375.1:0-3170 GCA_041641755.1 Balneolaceae bacterium | reverse complement strand
CGCTGGCCAGTTGGACCCGTATCTTTTCGGATGCCTTTGGAACGCTGGGTATTTTTGATTTTTATGATATCAAGCAACGCCGGCGGGCGATAGCCATTTTGGCATGGGTATTTCCCATACTGTGGGCATTTGCCTTCTATTTTATTCAGCTTCCGGTACTTATGGTTATTATCGGGGGTTTTTTTACTTCGATTTTACTTCTCATAGTGGTGTTCGCGGCCATTAATTTTCGATATATACGGTTAAACGAGGAGTTGTTACCCGGCAGATTCTATGACACTGCATTTTGGATAAGCATTATCGCTATCGTCTTGGCTGCTATGTACAGCATTATACGTTTCTTTTGAATATTAAGAACAAGATAAAATTCTTTTTTTGAGGTCTTTTATAACAAACAATTACTGGTATTTTGGATTAGCTTATTATGCCCGCTTCATCCTTCCGTAAGGATGATTTGCCGGATGTTACCAAAAGGAAAAAGTAAAAAGTTGGAAACGATATGATCGATTCTCATCAGCATTTTTGGCAATACAACCCACAGGACCATGCGTGGATTGATGATCAGATGCATACCCTGAAACAGGACTTTATGCCACCGGATCTAAAAAAGGAGATGGATCGGGTGGGCCTGGAGGGCTGTGTAGCGGTACAGGCCGACCAGACCGAGGCAGAAACTGATTTTCTGCTGGACTTGTACGACAGGTACGAGTATATAAAAGGAGTAGTCGGGTGGCTCGATATTCGTGCGGATAATTTTGAGGAAAAGCTGGATCAGTACGCGGAGAAGAAGGGGTTGAAGGGACTGAGGCACATCGTACAGGATGAGCCGGATGACCAGTTTCTACTGCGCCCCGATTTTTTACGAGGCATAAAGACGCTCGGCGGCTATGATCTTGCTTACGATATCCTGATTTTCTCCCGGCACCTGCCTGTTGCAGTAAAATTTGCCATGGAATTTCCTGAACAGAAGTTTGTACTGGATCACATCGCCAAACCTGAGATTGCAGAGCAAGAAATTGAGGAGTGGGAGCGGGGTATCCGGGAACTGGCACAGCATCCCAACATGTATTGCAAGGTATCCGGGATGGTAACGGAGGCGGACTGGGATTACTGGCAGCCCGACGATTTCAAACCCTATTTGGATATCGTCTTCGACGCATTTGGAACCGACCGGTTGATGTTCGGTTCCGACTGGCCGGTCTGTACACTGGCTGCCAGTTACCGGGAAGTCTGGGAAATCATTGAAGATTACATACAGGAGTTTACGGATGAAAAAAAAGTAAATATTATGGGAATAAACGCGAAGCAGTTTTATAGTTTAGATACCGATTAGCAGCTTGGTAGCAAAAAACAGCCAAGTGTATTATATGTCAGGTGTTGTTGAAGATTAGCAATACTCAGTACGCAATACCTGCCAATATTCTCAGAAAGCACACAACAAAAATATAAAAGTAGATGAGTATTAAAATTACCGGTTTCGAAGTCAAAGATATTCGTTTTCCCACCAGCCGGGAGCTGCATGGTTCGGATTCGATGAACAAAGCCCCGGACTATTCCGCGGCCTATGTGATCTTCAAGACCAATCGCGATGGACTGGAAGGGCATGGCTTAACCTTTACCACGGGAAAAGGGAACAATCTCTGTGTGGATGCTATTGAGATGATTTCTACGGAGATTGTAGGTGAATATCTGGATACCATCACAGACGATTTTGGCAGCTACTGGAATAAATTGAACAGCGACAGTCACTTGCGCTGGCTTGGGCCGGAGAAGGGAATTATCCATATGTCGATGGGAGCCGTTGTAAATGCACTCTGGGATCTGTATGCCAAAGCCGAAGAAAAACCACTGTGGCGCTTGGTGGCTGAGATGAGTCCCGAGAAATTGGTCCGGAGCATTGACTTTACCTATATCACCGACGCAATTACTCCGGAGGAGGCGGTAAGGTTGCTAAAGAAACATGAACCTACAAAAGAGCAGCGGATTGATCGGCTAATGGAAAATGGATATCGGGCCTATACCACTTCAGCAGGATGGCTGGGTTATTCGGATGATAAGGTCAGGAGTTTGTGCCGACAGGCAGTGCAGGAGGGGTGGACCCATCTTAAAATGAAGGTGGGAACTGATCTCGAAGACGATATTCGCCGGGCAGAGATTATACGCGAGGAGATCGGCTATGGCCGCGTATTGATGATGGATGCCAACCAGGTATGGGGCGTCGGGGAGGCGATCGTCAATATGAAGGAACTGGCCCGGTTCGAGCCCTGGTGGATAGAGGAGCCGACCAGCCCGGACGACATCCTGGGACATGCCGCAATAGGAGATGCTATAGAACCGATAAAAGTGGCTACCGGGGAGCATTGCCAAAACAGAATCATGTTCAAACAATTCCTGGAGGCTGGGGCCCTCGATGTTTGTCAGATCGACAGCTGCAGAGTGGGCGGAGTTAACGAAAACCTTGCCATTATGCTGATGGCTGCCAAAAAGGGAGTACCGGTCTGTCCGCATGCCGGTGGAGTGGGGCTTTGCGAATATGTTCAACATCTGTCCATGATTGACTTTGTGGCAATCAGTGGCAGTATGGAAGGAAGAGTAATCGAGTACGTAGATCATCTGCATGAGCATTTTTTGGATCCCGCGGTCATTGAAGATGCTCACTACATACCACCGTCAAAGCCTGGCTATAGCATACAGATGAAGCCAAAGAGTATGGAGAAATATGCTTTTCCGGAAGGTCTGGTTTGGCAGGAATAAGTTTTACAATTGTACTGCACCATAGGTAGTAATACTGTTGGGATGGCTCCTAACAGTATATTGAATTATAATTATTTACAAAAAGCCAGCTTTATCTCATTTTTTGCATAGCAAAGGGATGGAACATTAACAGGAACAGAAATAACAGGGGATTTAAAATGAAGTATTTTAAAAGGACATTAACAATATTGGCTCTTATTCTGACAACGGCTTTGTGGGCCTGTACTGAAAAAGAGGTGCAACAGCAAGAACCTGAACTTACCCAAGAAGAGATTCTCAATGAATCCGAAAAGGAGTTCAACCAGCGAATGAAATGGTGGCGTGACGATACCTTCGGAATGTTCATTCATTGGGGACCATATGCAGTACCGGCGGGCGTCTACCAGGGCGAAGAAATTCCGGGTATCGGAGAATGG
>JBEPXS010000374.1:0-3288 GCA_041641755.1 Balneolaceae bacterium | reverse complement strand
TGATAAAAAACACCTGGAACAGAAAGAAAAGAAATCCCCCAAGAGCCCCGAAGTACCGGGTAGCCAATATAATAATCATGGAAAAAAGAAATAGCAGCAACAGATTTACCCATTGGCTGGCATGATAGATATAATTCCCACTCAAGATTGTTTGCAATGCGTTGGCGTGAGTCTCATACCCGGGACGATTTCCTGATTCAGCAAATGGTGTAGAATGGAAATCGTGCAGTTCTTCCATAGTAGCTCCCACCAGTACAATTTTGTCTTTAAATACCTCGTTTGCCAACAGACCAAAATCGGGATCAGAGAACGAGTTAAATTGAAATTCAGGATCTTCGGAGCTCAGGAGCACTGTGGAGTCATCAATCACCGTTTCGAAGGAATACTCGGGAAAGGCTCCGGGCCCGCCAATATAATTGATCGTCATGGTATTTGGGCTGTACTTGGGAATACGATAGTGCCCGAACTGAAACCAGTCTCCACTCTCCTGTATTTCAGGATCTTCCCAGTCCTGGTACTGCTTTAGCACCTCCAGTGCAAACGAAAGATACCGCTCCTCCCGATACTCCCTGGAAAGCAGGTATCGGCGAACGGCATCATCGCGATCCCGGAATACCGTGACGAGTCCATATGGATTGGGATTGGCATTCTTAAGAATCGAATTGGGCTCCAGCAACGACCGTGTGGTAGAGCCGGTACCCATGCCCCGGGTTTCGGTGGCCACTTTAAGATCACCGGCAAGCACTACATTTTTATGTTTACGAAGCTGACTGGCAAACAGGGAATCGTTACGCGGATCCGAAGAGACCTTATCAAAAATCACATCAATCCCGATCGCCCTGGCCCCGGCTTGGTTCAAATTTTGGACCAATTTACCATATAGCCGGGTAGGCCACGGATATTTGTACGGAATCTCATCATCGGCCTGCTGGCTGATAGAAACCAACACAATGGAGGTATCGGGCATCGGCTGCGGACCCCGTACCTGAAAAAGCTGATCGGTAATTTTTAGCTCAATAACACGAACCGGATAGCTGTAAGATATAAACAGGGCACTTAAAAAGGTACATAACACTATAGCGGACAAGATCCACCAGTGTTGCTTTTTGTCTGTGCCTGACTCAGCCATAAAAATTCCTAAAACCGGTAAATATATCGGGCTTGCAGTGTATGATCGTTAGGAGGATTCAGACTTGACAACTGATTTGAAATATTCGTATAGCTGAAATCGGCCATAACCGCGTGCCGGGAGTTAATGTTGTATTGCCCCCCCATACGAATGATAAACAAGTTGTTTTGCGTCTCATTAATGATCCGATTTCCGAAGCTGTCGGTTTGAGGTTGATAAAAATCATCGCGCGGATCGCTGGTATTATTATCAAAAACTTGAAGAGAGGTAGATTCAACATTGTTGCTGGTTATCGCCAGCGTCGTATTCAAATTCAGTTTATTGTCCATAAGAATCATGGTTCCTCCCACACTGAATCCAACTACATTTACAGTCGACAAGCCCCCCAGCGTTTCAGTATTATTTACATTGAAACCAATCTTGGTGTTGAGTGGCAGGGTTGAGAAACGGCTCTGCAAGGAAATATTAACGGTTGAACTTTGAGTCCCTCCAAACCGAAACACTTCATCATCGCTGTTCAGGAATGACAGGTTCAGGCTCGCATCGTGCGACAAATCAAATAGATTAAACTGTTGAGAGATCGATGATGTAATTTGTGTGGTATTGGTGAACCGTGGATTTGCTGTGATAGTGGTATCTCCTCCTGCAATTTCGAAATTGCGAACAGCTAAATTTTCCGGCTCTCCAATGTTTGTAACAAACGGATTATTCAGTGATATCCCGTTATCCCGATTACGGTACATAACACCGAAACTGACTCTTGGAAGATCCTGACTGACAGGGAACCAACTCAGATTTGTTCGGGTCGTTTGAGTATTGGTTGTCGCTTCCTTGGTGTCAGATACATTATCATTCAGGTTTTCATAACCAACCGTGACATATAGCTGATTCTGCAATAACTGGAAACGGTCCGACAATGTGATTCCTGCCACATCTCTGCGTATTGTGGAGTTAGCCAAAGACGCATAGCTGGGACCAATCCATCGGTACTGCATCCGGAAGTTGTTGTATGGCAAGTTAAAGTTCAGCTCCGATTGATTCGCCAAAATTGAAGTAGGGAAGTAGGCTGATTCCACCGTAGTTTGAGTGCCCTGAACATCAAACCGGAGTGGAAGTGTGTTCATATTTTCGTTGATGATGATGAGCCATGCCCAGCGGTCCAAATCGTTGCTAATATCTTCACTTATATTTATATCCAGACCTTCATCACCAGACAGCACACCATTACTGATATCCTCGTTTAACAGGCTGACCGATGTTTCACTGCTAAAACGAAGGGAGTTATCAAAAAGGTTGAACATCAAATCACTGCCGGCGATAAAATTATCCTTGGGTCGAGGATTACCCGAGATGTTCAACAGGTCGGGATTAGCCTGCAGATCGTTCATATACTGTTGGTTGAGACCGCCAAGCAATTCGGGGCGTTCATTCATCAGATCACTAAAATTGTTGATAGTTGTCAACGAGGTGGTATCATCGCGAACCTTCAGAAAGTTTATACCCCATTGAAACGTACGGCCCCGGCCAACACTAAGACGACCTCCGGTTATGTTGCGCTTATAGGTTCCTGTGCCTCCACTCTCAAAACCAAGGCTATAAGTAGTATCAACCGGTGTACCGTTGTTAACTACAGTATTGGGTTCAACTCCCCTGTAAATATTGGATATTTTTCTATTGATTTTGCCATGTAAAAACTGGGCGTTAACGGCACCATCAAAGGCATGAATCTCAGTATTAATTCCCTGAACTCTTCGTCCCGAAATAGTAAGCCGGCTCAGCGAGGGATAGATATGTCCTCCCTGGAACTCCATCCAGTCTCCAACATACAACTCGGCACCGTACCGGTTTTGAGGCTGTAGCCGTTGCGATGCCTGCGAGGTTAGTAATCCATAAGCAGAATACCGGATGTTATCCTTTCTTCCCGAAAGTCGCACATTCCCTTTCAGCACATCATTATTGATTCCGCCCACCTCTTGATTCTGTGCTGTAAGCTCTACCTGACCTTCAGGCACATAGGTCTCCGTCTGTTGTTGGTCGGAGAGGGAACCTCTTCGAGAAACAACTTGCCGGTTGGGGTCCAACACGTTAAATCCCCAGTTGGCAACCAAGAGGGTATCGCCCGGCACGGCCAGCCGAAGATTAACTTGATGTGGACCGGG
>JBEPXS010000373.1:0-3297 GCA_041641755.1 Balneolaceae bacterium | reverse complement strand
CAGCTGATCGAGAATCGCAGCGGAGGTTAATAATTTCAGATTTGATGCCGGTCGCACCAGTTTCTTATGATTATATCCCTGCAGTAACTTTCCTGTACTGTCTTTAACTGTTATCGACCAAAAGGCATCGCTGGCACGGCTCTGCAGAATTGTTTTTTTTAGATCAGGTGCTGCTTGCTGTGAGACAGCACAAAAAAAGGTGCCAAATAGCAGGGAAACTGTCAGTACAACGGTTCTGTGGTAATTGTTCATTATAAAAAATATTTAGCCTGAGAGTTTACCTGTTATCCCCAAATTAGCTGCCAAAATGTGCCTTTTCCTCTTTGCTGAATACATCTATGATCTCTTCAGCCGTATTACAACTGGTTAACCGGTCCCGAAATTCATTGTTATTCATCAATCTCGATATCCTGCTTAGCATTTTTATATGTAAACTGTTACTCGACTGGGGGCCCGCCAGCAAAAAAACCAACTTTACCGGTTTGTCATCTACAGCCTCATAATCGATCGGATCTTTTAAGATCGCAAAAGATGCGTAATTGTCATTTATCCCCTTAGCTTTGCCATGTGGGATAGCCAACCCTTTTCCGACTCCGGTCGACATGATTTTTTCACGTTCCAATACTGCATTTCGAATTGCTTCAAGTTCTTCCTCTTCCACTTTAGATGCCAACGAATCAATCAACCTGTTTAATACCTCCAGTTTATCTTCGGCTTCAAGGTTTGGAAATACATTGTTGGTATCCAGCAAGCTAATTATGTTCATGCAATTCACTAATTACAACGTTACAGTTTTGGTTTCGGGGTAAAATATACTCATCGTTTATCTTTTGATACAATTATTAAACCTTTAAGCTCCGGGCTTTTTGAATCTAGGGAAAATTCTTATCCTTCAACATGGATAAAATCAAAGGTATATGGGCTGTTTTTGGGAAAGACCTCAAAACAGAGTTTCGTTCCAGGTATGTCATTAATACGGTTTTTGCGTTTGTAGGGGCATCCCTGCTACTGATCCTGTTTTCATTACGTGCCGAACAACTGGCTCCCACGCCCCAAAGTGGTGTTGTATGGATCGTCATTCTGTTCGCAGCACTTTCCAGCCTCTCACGCTCTTTTGTAGCAGAAACCGACCGTCTGACTTATGATCTGTTACGTTTGCACGGAGAGGCTTCAGAGGTATTTTTGGGCAAGCTGACATTCAATTTTTTCTTTACTCTATTTGTGAATCTGGTAACTTTTGGATTCTATATTTTTTTGTTGGATATCCCCGTTTCAAATTTTGGTGCACTCCTGCTGACACTTGTTCTGGGTACGGCAGGCCTTTCGGGGGTAGCTACCATGTTGGCCGCTATTGTTTCTCAGGCAGACCGAAAAGGTGCAATTTTTTCGGTATTGAGCATTCCTCTCTTTTTTCCCTTACTTTTAGTTTTAATCCGCACCACCAGGGCTGCCCTCTTTGAAGGGACCGGGGGAACTTTTCTTAACGATTTGATGGCACTGGTGGGATATGCAGGAGTCACAATTACCGCAGGAATTCTATTGTTTGATTATATCTTGGAAGAATGAACACACCATATGAAGATCTGACTTTTTCTTTTGGAAATCGACGGCTGATCGGTCAACTATTTGCCCGCGAACAGCTGGAACGTATTGTTCATTCAGGCAGAATCAGCCATGCTTATCTTATTTCGGGACCACCGGGAATCGGTAAAAAAGCATTTGCTCTCGCTTTCGCAGAGATCCTGAACGGAATTGATAATCTCACCGATCTGGGAGACCAGGCTTTCTCCAAAAAATCGTCTTGGTTTCCGCATCCCGATGTTCACCTTTTCTTGCCGCTTCCCACCAGCGTTGTATCCGGCGGTAAAGTTGCTCAAGAGCTGCGTCCCCGGCTCGAACTCCTTAGCAAAGACCCTTACGAAGTTGTCAACTTCCGGCTTCGGCCCTCCCTTACCGATAGTGATAGCTCAAAAAATTTACGTGCTTTTTATCCAATTCAATACTTCAGAGAGGATATCCGTCCAAAAGCGTTCCTCAAACCCAATGAAGGGCGCAAGACAGTGGTTATCCTCACTAACATCGAAGAGATGCGTAAAGAGGCAGCTAACGCGTTCTTAAAGCTGTTGGAGGAACCGTCGGAGGATCTGGTTTTCATACTGACGACTGAAAATATGGAGGGGTTGCTTCCGACTATCATCTCGCGGTGCCAACACATCCGTCTTTCACCACTTAAAACCGATGAGGTTGAACGGGCACTGATAGAATATGATGAAGTGCCGGAAAAAGAGGCCCGTTATCTTGGCCGTATTTCGGGAGGTAACTATGCTATGACACGCTTTTTTGATGCCGATTCGCTTAAAGCCGCCCGACAAGTAATCATCGAATTCCTACGCAATTCTTACATCCAGGAGGCCGTTGAGATTATAGAAATTGCACAACAATGGCAAAAAGATAAGAATATAGAAGGACAGATAGCAATTTTGAATATACTGGAAGTATTCATCCGCGACCTTATGGTATACCGGGCTACTGAAAACCGATCACTGCTGACCAATTATGATCAACTGGAGGTAATCGAAAACTTTTGTTCTAAATTGGATGAGGCACGTTTGGAAGATATGATCGCAGAAGTCAATAAATGCAAACCGATGATCTATCAAAATGTACAAGCTAAATTAATTTATACTACACTTTCTCTACGATTCTCCAACTTGATGCGTGGGAAAGATCCTGAAATTTCGAACCAACAGTCCTGGAAACACTTGCCCGCATTTGTAGGAAACTAAATACATAGCTTTCATGGACATCAACGAATTAACATTCACAAAAATGCAGGGGGCCGGTAATGACTTTGTGGTCATTGATAACCGGGAGTATCAATTCCGGCTTAAAGAGCTTATTGAGCTGGCTCCCAAAATGTGTGACCGCAAGTTTGGAGTAGGTGCGGATGGCTTAATAGCGCTAAGCAGTCCCCATATCGACGGACTCGATTATACTATGATATATCGTAATGCTGATGGCAGCGATGCGGGTATGTGCGGCAATGGTGCCCGATGCCTGGCTATGTTTGCCAGAAATTCCGGTTTTGACTCCGAACAGCGATTTAATGTGCACAATAATATATACCGTGCCAAAGTACGCTCAAGCGGTGTAGTAGAAATTGCCTTTCCAATAAAAACTTCGGTTCAAAAGATTGAACTGGATGAACAATCCCTGTACCAGGTATATACGGGTACGGAACATATCGTCAAGACAGAATCCAGCAAAGAAAAACTGGAGGAAGAAGACGAACTACGT
>JBEPXS010000372.1:0-3316 GCA_041641755.1 Balneolaceae bacterium | reverse complement strand
GCATGCTTTTGATAGCTGTAATTTTTTTTATTCTGGGCATGAAATGGCCAGGGATACAAGCCTTTAGAAATTAATTAGCAAGCTAAACCGAGTTGTATTGGCCAGGGGATGATCTTCTTCCAATGCTGCAATATAACTAAAATCGACTCCAACCATACTATATCGCAAACCGGCGCCAAGGGTGAAGAAAACCCGGTCACCATTGTCGGGATGTTCGTAGTAGTAGCCTCCCCGTACAGCGAAAAGATCGTTATACCAATATTCAATACCAGTGCCAATCATAAATTGGTCGAGTACACCCAGCGTTACCGTGCCTGTACCGTTATCTCGTGTAAACTCATCCCAGGAAGAAACCAGTGCTTCAATCGACCCTTCTGATCCCGTAGAGTCACCACGAGCCATAATTTTTGAAAAATCATTAGCTATTGTAATGGTATTAATTCCTTCGGGATCGAGATCCCATTCGAAAGCCCAGCCCATTCTTAACACAGTAGGTAGCGGATCTTTCTGGGGACTATCAGTGTATTGGATACCCGGACCTACATTTGAAAGGTTTAAACCGGCGCTAAACTGGGCGCCACGTCTTAAGAATTCGAATTTTTGGGTTCTATAGAGTGCTGAAAGGTCAACTCCAATACTTGAACCAGGATCTATCGGCTGCCCACTTACTTCTCCTTTAGCTAAACTACTGTATATGAATCGAACCCCACCGCCCAATGCAAACCGTTCTGTGAGCTTCGACCCAAATGATACACCTCCGGCAAACTCATAACTGTTAAAGCGGCCAAGCCCCTCTCCGGTAGGATTTGCTTCTGTAGTTCTTTGCTGTTCTCCGAGATTTAAGTATGTGATGTGGCCACCAAACGTTCCGATTCCTTCTACGTGGTATTTACCAACCAGATAATCATAAAAAAGATCTGCATTAAAGCCAGGCAGCCACTCGGCGTGTGTAACACTAATCTGATTTCCTTTTTGGTAAGCAAGTCCGGCTGCATTCCAGTATACTGCTGAGGCATTATCAGCAATAGCTACCCCGGTATTGCCCATACCTGCTCCGCGAGAATCAGGTTCAATTTGAAGGAAGGGAACCGAAGTGATTCCAACTTGTGCCAGTGTCGGAGCAGCACCTAGCAACAGTATTATTGAGAGAGAAAAGAGTACTTTTTTTAGCATGTCATGGGTATTTCAGTAAATATTGGTTCTGTAAATATAATAATATCTCGATGATTTGTTGAATGACTACTTATTGTGATATGTCCGTATTTTATATACCAACTACTATATCATAATAATAAGTGAAACAATTTCAAATTATAGTATGAGTATCTTGTCTTTTAAACCAACTGTTAGAAAGGCAAAATAAACGTCATAACTCGTAATTATAGTTAAAAAAACGTAATAAGGTTCCCATTTTACTAAAAAAAGGAATGCTGCAAAAATGTAGGAGCTGATTCTGCAATCTGGTTAGTTCAGCATTTCAATAACCATAGCTGAAGCACCGCCCCCTCCGTTACAGATACCTGCACATCCCAAATGTTCCCCGGTTCTTTTCAGGGCATAGAGTAGTGTAACGAGGATTCTTGCCCCAGAACAGCCTATCGGGTGACCAAGACTAACGGCTCCCCCGTGGATGTTAACTTTATCAGGATCCAGTTCAAGAATTTGGTTATTAGCAAGGGCTACCACCGAAAAGGCTTCATTGATTTCAAAAAGATCCATATCCTCTTTGTCCATTCCGGCACGGTTCAGCGCAATCGGTATGGCATCAGCCGGGGCCGTGGTAAACCATTCGGGGGCTTTGGCTGCACTGGCCTGACTTACAATACGAGCCAACGGTTGTATACCGAGTTGCTCCGCCTTTTCTGTACTCATAAGCAGCAGGCCGGCCGCTCCATCATTGATACTGCTGGCATTGGCTGCTGTTACCGTCCCTTCTTTTTCAAAGACCGGCCGGAGCTGTGGGATCTTCTCAAAATTGACTTTTTTCAGTTCTTCGTCCACCGAAACTTTTTCGGTATTTCCTTTTCGATCCTTCACTTTCATGGGAATAATTTCATCCTCAAAATACCCGTTTTCGTGGGCTTCGATAGCTCGTTTATAGGAAGTAACGGCAAACTCATCCTGTTGTTCTCGACTGATATTACATTCACGTGCACATATTTCAGCTGCATTACCCATGTGAAAATCATTGTAGACATCCCACAAACCATCCAGGAGGATTCCATCTTTTACGGAACCATGGCCCAGTTTAGACCCGAAACGATGATCTGGCAGGTAATAGGGAACGTTACTCATACTCTCCATACCTCCGGCTACTACAATATCAGCCTGTCCGAGCTGAATTTGGTTGGCAGCAATCATGACAGCTTTCATACCTGACGCACAAACTTTATTTACTGTTGTGGCAGGCGTCACGTCCGAAAGTCCAGCCTTTATGGCGGCCTGGCGTGCGGGTGCCTGCCCAACTCCGGCTGTCAGTACGTTGCCGAATACCACTTCTTGTATGTCCTGCTGCCTGACACCCGCTGAGGTAAGCAACTCAACTATGGTCGAGGCTCCGAGTTCAGGTGCGGTGTACGATGAGAGGGATCCGCCGAATGACCCGACAGGAGTCCGTTTGGCCTCTATAATAACAACATCTTTCATAATACTACCTTTTTATTTCTGAGGTAATTATCATTTCAAATGTCCCGGAATAACATACTAATCAAGTGATTATCGGTTTGTTTAATAAATCACAGATTAAAATTGTTGGAGAAGATATTTAACTTATCCCAACGCTTGCTCTAAATCTTCAATCAGGTCTTCCCCATCCTCAATACCGACGGAAAGACGGACAAGTGAATCTTTAAGTCCGGCGGCTTCCCGTACTTCTTTGGGAATAGAAGCGTGCGTCATGGAAGCCGGGTGACTTACCAGTGACTCTACCCCTCCTAAACTTTCTGCGAGAGTGAATATTTTGGTACGTCCCATAAAATTTTGAGCAGTTTCTGCATCGTCATCTTTCAATGTAAACGATACCATAGCCCCAAAATCGTCCATCTGTTTTTTTGCAATGTCGTGCTGGGGATGGGAGGAGAGACCCGGGTAGTTGACCTGACCAACCTTGGGGTGAGATTCTAAAAATGTGGCGATCTGACGGGCATTTTCTACTGACCGTTGCATCCGTACATGTAATGTTTTGATTCCGCGCAGGGTCAGGTAGCAATCCATTGGGCCGGGTACTGCCCCGGTTGTTTTAACCTGGAACCGGAGCTTTTCCATGATCTCTTCATTTGAGCTAGCCACAGCTCCACCAATTACATCCGAATGGCCG
>JBEPXS010000371.1:0-3339 GCA_041641755.1 Balneolaceae bacterium | reverse complement strand
TTTAGAAAGAATGACCTATCCCGAAGCTGAAGTACAGTTTTTTATTGGTAAACCACTCTTCAGTTGGTCGGAGGTCGTGAATACGAAAAGCAAAATCAAATCGTACCACAATATATTGCCAGTCAAGGCGCAGGCCCAGACCCGATCCTACCGCAATCTGTTTATAGAACTCATCGATATAGAACTTACCCTCGTTAAGCAGGTCCTGCGACTGGCTGCCCTCGAACGTATCTTTAGATCCATACCACACATTGCCGGCATCGGTGAACCAGGCTCCAACCCAGTTTGCTGAGAGAAAATTAGAGATTAATGTTTGCCGTAATTCAGTCTGACCTATTAGTTTAATTTCTCCGCCTACTATTGGTGGTGTACCTTCTATGGCAATGCCACCGGGACCCAGGCTATTAAAATCCCATCCCCGGATATCATTACTTCCGCCGGCAAAAAACCGTTGAGTCAGTGGAATAGTGTTACTTCCCCCAAAAGGTTGAGCATATCCGGCAAATCCACGGTAGGCAAACACGGAGTTGTTGGATAGTGGAATATACCTGCGATAGTCAGCCGTAAACTTAAAAAACCGGCTGTAGTTCAGACTGTTGTTGCTGATTCGGGCAGGGGAGGGCAGGGTGCCTTCAATGGTACCCGGAGTAACAAAAAAGCGATCGATGTAGTAAGGGATATTACCACCCAGTGCGGCTGAATATTCACTGTAGTAGCCGCGGTCACGTTGAATAAGATCGGTGTTTTGACTTCGGAATGTATAGCGTAAAATTGAAGATACCTGGGGACGGAAGTCCTCTAATAGCCGGCGATATTCGAAGGAGGTAGTATCAAACTGCTGGATGAGTGATTGCCGAAACTGGTCAGAGGGATCGGAGTCCAATACATCGAGCTCAATGAGATCAAAAAAGCTTGTAAATCGCTGATTATGGTTTACTACATAACGCAGGTTAAACCGAACATCGGAGTTGACATCAAAAAAGAGCTGATTGGAACGGGCTAATGAGAGTGAATACTGGGTTCTTGAGTTGGAAAAAAACAGATTGTCATCCAGTGCTGAAAATGGAAAAATAAGCCTGGGAAGAGAGTAATCAACTCGTGCTTCGAAGCTGCGAAACACCTGGTCTCCGCCCTGATAGGTTTCATCAAGATTTTGCAATGTCTCTGATCCCACATATTCAAAGCTGCCGTTTACCGAGAACTGCAGGTTCTCAGCTTTACCAAACAGGTTGTTGTTCGTATAAGTTACCCCCGCACCGGAACCGAATCCATACCGGCGCATCCCAAACAGGTTGAAATTGAAAGAGTGTTTGGGCAGTGTTTGCAGTGAGAAAAGGACTGGGATATCCTCATCGGAATAGTCCGGCAGTGTGCCATCTTCACTTAAGCCGAACTCCCGGATATTCATCATCCCCAGGTTCTGGAATTCGTTTACGGTACGCACATACCGGTTGTTATTGAACACATCACCGGGATTGAATAGTAACTGGTCGGTAAGCAGGCTAAATCGTGTCTGTGCCTCCTCCTCTTTCTGCATGTAAATTTTCTTGTCCCGGCTGGTGTAGGGTTCCCCGGTCAAAGTATCTGATTCTTCATAGTTTAATTGATTATCAGGTCCACGCAGGTTTAGATGCAGGTCCCCAAAATAATAGATATCACCGGGATTGATATAAAACAGAACATCCAACTGGTACTTGTTTTCACTGTCTGGTTTAACCTGAGCCAGCACTGAATCGCGCTGAATCGAAGCGTACCCATTGTTTTTTAAAAAAGTAATGATCCGGCTTCGTTCTTGATTTAGAGCATTTTCGGAATATGGACGATTTACGGAAAAAGTAGTGTCGTTGATCTGTTTGCGGGTTAGCTCGCTATCCAGAAAAAAACGTGGTAATAGGTCTTGTTCCGGGAATTGTGGCATTCCGGAATAAGCTATGGTCTTAACCCGGGATTGCTCTCCCTCATCAATTAGAAAGGAGACCTCCACTTTGTTGGTACTAAACTCAACAATATTCGTATCGACGGCAGCCTCAAGATAACCGATCGACTCGTAATAACGGCGGATACGCTCAATATCGGTTTGTACGGTCTCCGGAATAAGATAGGCAGGCGGTTCCCCAAAACGCTTTGTAAGCTTCCAGATGAAATACCATGGTGTAAAGCGCGGTATACCTAAAAACTCCCGGTTGGTGTGGGTACGGATAAGTGTTTCCAGCGTGTTATCTTTGACGTGATCATTACCCACAAATCGAATAGCGCGAACAACTTTTTGCGTGGTATCGGCATCTTGCTGTTGCAGGTCTTGTGCGAACAGTTCGGTCATATATCCCGAAATGGAAAGAAAGAACCCAAGAACAATTAAAAAGAGAACACGTCGAAACAAGGCAGAAGGAGTATCAGAGTTCGGTTTTCAATTTACAAAAAACGGTTGTCCCATTTATGGAACAACCGTGTAAAGATATAGAATAAACCGATTCTATTTTATCAATATCTAAACATCATCATAGTCGAAACCTTCATCCTCCTCATTATGGAAGAAGTCTTCTTTACGAATATAGTCGGGCCAGATATCCTCTATGCCTTCATATACCATATCTTCGCCTTCCTCTATTTCATCGAGTTCGTACAGATTGTCAATTACCTGCTGGGGAAGACCATTTCGTTCGGCCCATTCAATTAGTTCTTCACGGGTTGCAGGAAATGGAGCGTCATCTAAAGCTGCTGCTAATTCTACGGTCCAGATCATGTTGATTTTTCGTCTTGTTGATTTATTTAGTGAATTATATGTTCCAATGCACCTTATAAAAAGGATTATGCAATAAAATTCAAGTCTTTTCTTTAATAAAGAGTGAAATATTTTTAATAGTCAACTGAAAGGTGTAAAAAACTTTTGTTATCTTAGGATATATCATAGTAAAACAAATTTAAAAAAGGAATATTATGCTAGGTGGATTAGGCGGTACTGAAATACTTGTTATCTTGCTTGTGATTCTGCTTTTCTTTGGAGCTAAAAAGATACCTGAACTTGCCCGAGGCATTGGACAAGGTATTAATGAGTTTAGAAAAGCTTCTGATCAGATCAAAAAAGAGATTGAAGAAGGCGAGCAAAAGGGATATGAAACCAAGTCTCAGAATCAGAAGCAACCTCAGGAACAAACTGCTCAGAAACAAACTGAAAATTAAGATTTAGCCATTGAATTTTAGAAGTATTTCTGACATCCGGAAGGCTGTCAAAACAGGAGACATAGCCCTTTCAGAAGTAGTACACCATTATGCTGATAACATCGAGAAGAAAAACCCGGAAATTAATGCGGTAGTTTCTGTAGATGTTGATCAGGCTCT
>JBEPXS010000370.1:0-3406 GCA_041641755.1 Balneolaceae bacterium | reverse complement strand
AAAGCCAATCAACGAACCCAATAAAATAAAAGCCCCGTGTTCCCAGCCCAGAGAATCGATCGCCTTAACAAGAATGTATATTGATCCCAAAATCAGGCCAAAAAACAGACCGAAAATAAGCTCCGGTTTGGTAAACATATAAACCTGCAGGGGTACAATCCGTGTAAAAAACAGGATTGCGACGACGATACCACTAAAAAGCATTACCAAAAACTTCCAGTGTATCACCTGCAGGGCAGGCTTCCAGCGAAGTGTTATGAAATGTTTTACGAATTGTGTATCAGCGCTTTTAATGGCGTTGATTAGACGCTTATAAATGCCGAGAATGAGTGCCAGCGTACCTCCACTCACACCAGGTACGATATCTGCAGATCCCATCAAAAATCCTTTTACCAGTAAGACTGGCCACTCTTTCCAGGATGTTAATTCCTGCTCAGAAGGAGCTTGTTCAGAGATTCGGTTAGTTCCCTTTTCTTCAGCCACGATTATTTAAATGAATAGTTTTATAATCATTCCTATTTATCGCCACCATTCCAACCCTTTTCTCCGATGAGGGGGACAAATTTAAAATCCCGATAATTTTCTTCTTCATATTCATCCTCCCTGATTTTGATAATCCGTTTCATGACCTGGCGGCTGGAATCTCCCACTGGTATCACCAACCGGCCGTTCACGTTAAGCTGTTTAACCAGTTCGTCAGGTACTACAGGTGCACCAGCAGTAACTACAATGGCATCGTACGGAGCATAAGCCGACCAACCCACGGTACCATCTCCCAGCTTAAGCCGAACTTTGTATCCCAATTCCCGGAGGGTGGAACGAGCTTGTTCGTATAGGTCCTCATGCCGTTCAATAGAATATACTTCGGCACCCAGTTCGCATAGTATTACCGCCTGGTATCCCGAACCTGTGCCGATCTCCAACACTTTCTCTCCCGGCTGTACTTCAAGTAGTTCGGTCTGCCGTGCTACCGTATATGGCTGGGAAATAGTTTGTTTATTACCAATTGGAAGAGCCGTATCCTTGTAGGCCCGGTCGGCCAGTGCAGTATCAACGAATTGATGACGGGGCACAATATTGAAAGCTTCAAGCACCCGTTCATCTTTGATACCCTTTTTCCGAAGTGTTTCTACCAGGCGTTTGCGCCTCTGTTTAAACTTCAGATCTCCATGGCCGGAACCCCAATTCAGCATAAAATATAGGTGCTATTTTTTGATAATGCGATTCAAATTCTCATCTAAACATAAGGAACTTGCATCAATAAAACGGATATTAATTTGCTCTCCGTTTATCACCGGTTCAGAACAAAATGCACTTTTCAATGACTTTATTTTCACTTATCTAACAAAACAAAGGGATCAAAAAAAACATACACATATCTATGAACCGTTAGTACAATTTGTCTGTTATAGTCTCTTAAAAAACATAAATTATGATAACTGTGGAATAAACTATTCGTTCTAAAATCTATTCACACAATAAGCGGTACTTCCCATGAAAACATCAGTAAAAATACTTCTCGGGTTTCTGTTATTCGTAGTCATCATCATAGTGGGATTAAACCTGTATTTTACTGATGACCGTCTTAAGCAGACCGTTATGCCTTATGTAGAGCAAAGTGTCGGACGTTCGGTACAGGTGGAATCGATGTCACTGACTTTTTTCCAAACATTTCCCAGACCAGGAATAAGTATCAATAAACTTAGTATCCCCGGAGAAACCTCATCCGATACCCTGCTCTCACTGGATGAGTTTGTAGCCAGCATTGAAATATTTTCATTGTTAAGTGACCAGATTAATATTGCAGAAATACAACTGCAAAATCCACAATTTACCTACAGAATAAGTAAAGATAGCACTTCCAATATCGATTTTTTGCTTTCGGAAGAGACGGATACAACTGCTGAATCGGAAACCTACCAATTTAATATTCCCAATTTCTCTATAAGTAATGGAAAGTTTGGCTTTGTGGATGCGACCTCAAACACCAATGTTCAAATGAACGAACTGGATGCGGATATCTCCTTTTCCTATGCCGACCTCATAAACAGCAGGCTGGATATTGAACTTGGCGGTCTATCTGCCCGGGTGGGGAGCAGTCAATATGTTAACAAGCTGCCGGTCAGCCTATCACAGAGTTCAACTATCGACATGAAGAATGAAACGATAACTCTTAAAAGCGGTACCTTCTCCATTCGTGGACTGGCTCTGGATCTCAGTGGATCGATAAAAAACTGGAGTTCAAACACCCCCGCTATCGATCTTCAGTTCAGCTCCTCATCGGATAATTTTGGAGAGTTGTTACGGCTCGCTCCTGCTGATTACCAGGAACAAGTTGCATAACTGGAAACTCGCGGAAACCTATCCATTTCCGGTAACGTTTCGGGTAATATTGGTGGGGAGCAGCTGCCCTCATTCTCAGCAGATATAACCGTAAAAGACGGCTATCTCAAAAATCCCGACCTTCCGGAGGCCATCCAAAATATACAACTCAGGGCCAGTGCCAGCAACGAACTCATTAACCTTCAAGAGTTTAATGCAACAGCGGGTTCGAATTCGATTACAGTCAGTGGCCAACTCAAACAACCGCTGGCCGAAAATGCATCTTTCAATCTGAATTTGAACGGCGATGTAGATCTAACCACTGTTGAACAATTTTATTCCCTGGAGGATTTTTCGATCGAACGCCTCGAGGGTAAGCTAACGGTAAATGCCACCGCAGATGGACAGATGAACAAGCCGGAACAGGCAGTATTTGACGCTGATCTTAACCTTGCAAATGGGCTTCTGCAATATGCTGAAGTTCCCAACCCTATTGAAAATATTGCTATCGACGCCAAAGCAACGGAAGACCTGGTCACCATCAACTCATTTTATTTGAAGGCTTCCCAAAACGAACTTTCACTTCAGGGAAACATCGCCAATCCGATGGATTCTACTGAACGTTCGGTCGATCTGACCACAGATCTTTTTTTCGACCTGGCCACTATAAAAGAGTTCTACCCTATCGATGAAGATACTTTACAACTGCGTGGTGAACTAACAGCCCAAGCTGTTCTCAAGGGTAAAGCGGAACAGATTGAGCGAGCTGTAGAAAGTGGCTCTATTGAACTGAAGAACGGATATATCAACTCTAAACGGCTTGGTCAGCCAATTACAAATATTACGTTAAGTTCCAGTTTAAAAGGGAACCGACTCACAGTAAATAACGCTAGTTTCCAATCCGGCCAAAATGATCTGGCCCTTTCTGGAGCTATTACTGATTATCTGAGTGAAAACCCGGTAGTTGATCTGCGTGTTAAGGGAAATTCCCGGTTTGAGGAGATACAAAACTACTACGATCTGCAGCCTGCGATATCAGAACTGACCGGCACAGGCAAGCTCGACTTGTCTGTACAGGGTCCAA
>JBEPXS010000369.1:0-3427 GCA_041641755.1 Balneolaceae bacterium | reverse complement strand
GGTCGCTTGATTGAGGAGGGGGGGCCGCTATTCCGATTCCTTCGGTAAGGTTGTGCAGGGTGAATCCGACAACGAGAAAAGAACCAAGTGCCGCTTCTCCGGCGGCCATGGCCGCACCGACAGCAAGACCTTCTCCCAGGTTATGAAATCCGATTCCGAGAGCCAGGTAGGTGGCAAGCTTTTTCCCTTCGGGCGCTTTGCCACTTCGCCGACCGATGGCAAAAATGATCAGGAAGGCCAGGCCGGCCACCAGCCAGACCATAAGGCTGCCATGAAACACATCGGCGGCCATTTGTGATATCTCAATTCCCTCCTGCAGAGTATCAACCAGCAGGTAAGCCAGCAGGCCGATAGTTAATGTCAATAGGAAGTTGAGTCCTTTCCTCCCGAGTGTTTTCAGATAGGGATAGAACATGAGTCCGAGTGCAACCGGAATTACGCCGATGTAAATGCCCAGAAGTATGTAGGCTCCTACCCGCTGTACCGACCAAACCGGAGTGGGCTCAGCTATCTCAATTGTATGGTCGAAAGTGGCCCCGGAACTGGTAATGATTTTAATTTCATGAAGTTCATGTTGAACCCAGGGATAAGGAATATCGATTTTTGCTGTTGATAATCGTGAAAGTGGTCCTTCAGGAGTTTGGTTGAACTCCCAGTAGGCATCGTCAACCAATACCTGTGCAATTTTCACTGGTTCAGATCCATTTACGCGAACATTCAGATGTATTCCTTCATCATCCAGCGTAGTACGCTCAACGGTCACTTCCTCAATGGGAGGGGCCTGTACACCCAGCGGTTCCAGTGGATTTGTGGCAAAAAACAATGCGATTGAACCCAGTAGCAGCCCGACCGGGATAACAATCCAGACCCACGATGGAAGTTGTTTAGTTAGCTTGCTCATGCCGATACCTCCTTATTCATGACCTCAAAGAAGCTCATCCAGCCCAGCTCAGCAAATTCTGACTGGTGGGCATGGAACATGTATTTGCCGGGTTCAAAATCTTCAAATGAAAACTCCAAAATGCCCCGTTGCGCCTGGCACATCATAATGGTATCGACTGTTTCACGAGTTGGTGTAAGCGTGGTACCGTGATCGTAGAAGTCAAAAAAATTGGCATGCAAGTGAAAAGAGTTGATCGGATCGAACTCTGTAGTATTTACCAGGTACACCCGAATCGGTCGATTATGTTCTACCTGTATCGGTTCGTTTTGGTAGGCAAAAGCGATAGAATTGGCAGCATACACTTCGTTGTCATTGTCAAAGTTGGTGTCGAAGCCATTCATAACAATCAGGAACTCCTGCCACTGCTCATTTTCTTCGGTTCCGAGCAGCCTGGATCGGGCTACATCAGCGTGTGCGGTATGTTGTTCCGGATCGGGATCCACTATGAACGCCCCATACAACCCTTTGTGGATGTGGCGTTTCAACGGAGTGGAATGGCAGTGATAGAGGTGGCAACCAAACGGTTCAGCATCGAACTCATAAGTAAATGATTCTGCCGGGCCGATCATGCCGGGTCCACTGCTGGGAACACCATCCATGGTTGCAGAATGAATTCCATGAAAGTGGATTGTATGGGGATGCGAACCTGAATTTATAAAATGGATGCGGATTCGGTCGCCTTCAGTGCACCGTAAAGTAGGTCCGGGAATTCTTCCGTTATAAGTCCAGGCCGGGAAATAGATACCTGGTGCAATCTCAATCTCTTTGTCTAAGGCAACAATTTCGTACTCCCGCAACGTTTGCCCGTTTGGCAGAGTGGAGACCTGACCGGTATCCCAATCGGTTAACAACTCATGTGGATTGAACCCATTCTTGTCGTGATCCACCCGGCCCATGGTTGTCATTCCACCGTGGGGTTCATCGGAATGGGGGGGACCGCCAGACTTTTTTTGGTTTTGGTAAGGGGATTGGTCTGATTGACTACTACCGGTAAACAGCGATCCCAGCAGGGTAGCAGCTCCTGAAAACAGGCCGGTTTTTAGAAAAAATTTACGAGAAAATTTAGAAGACATTTAAATGGCTTTCTGTTATCAGATAACCTTTAATATAGAAAAATTTTATTTTTAGTTAAAGCTAAAATAGGTTGTTGGTATGGATAGGTTCGGCTTAAATACTCAATGAAATGTCGATTACTTCCGGTGTGAGAGGTGAATTTCTTTTGTTAAGATGTAATCTCCGAATTCAGAAGCATCCCCATTTGCAACATTGACAGCTAAATGCAATACAATTTCACGGGCTTCTTCCGGGGCTGTCCACCGTACGGTCCATTTCATGGGCCCGTTGTTGGGCGTGTCGGTTCCCATTGGTGAATGTTGAATATACTGAATGCTATCCGGTACTGATTCGGTAAATTGCAGACTGTCTGAAGTCAAAGAGAAGCTGCCAGCCTGGGTCCCATTCTCAAATCGAGCGGCAAGCTGAAATCCAGCTTTCTCCAGGTCCGGTCGATCAGCAATGATTTTTATCACATAGGTATTTCCCGAATCGTATTGGTCTGGAAGTCCTTCGGTTCGGAGACCTGCCTCGTTGTAGTTAAGCGGGTAGTCAAAATGACAACTGTGACAGGTATCTTCACCGAATCCTCCCGTAAATGCCCCCGTCAAATGTTCAGGATATGCATCTTTATTTAGGTTTGAAGTTGAAGGGGACTTAGTCGTAAATAGTCCAAGAAGCAGAACCGACAAAGGAAAAAGAATTATTCTAATCATACAATAAATACAATTGTAAGACCGAATATCGAACAGGGAACCGGCAAGTTATAACGTGAAGTAATTTCAATATTTGCGATTCCCTGTTCAATGTTATTTGGATCTATTGAATTTTGGCCCGCCCCAGGTAGTTCGTGTCCGTACCAAACCAGATAGAATTGGTCGGTTCATGGAAGACCATATTTCGAACGGTGCCTCCTCCGCTTTCAATCGGAGTGGAGCTGATAAATTCTTTTGTATTCGTATCAAATCCCACAAACATATTGGGACTCACCCCGGTCTCTACCACCCAAAAACGATCTTGGTCATCCACGGTAACAGCATAGGGTCGTGAGCTGTCGCCCGAGGGGAGAGGCCACTCGCGGAATGAATTGTCTTCAGGATTGTATCTTCCGATATACCCCCGTGAGTAGTCACCGTACCAGATCATGCCATCAGAAGTCTGGGCCAGTCGACGGGGACGTGAATTTTCATTCGGCAGCTCTATTTCTCTGAGTTCCATGGTCTCTGGATTAACGGTAGCCAGTTTATGAGTGCCAAAGAGAGCGATCCATGGGCGCTGCATGTTTTGATCCATAATAATGCCATAGGGTCGTGCCCTTGGGGTCGGAACAGGTATGATAGTTGGTTCACCCGATTCTACATCAAATAACCCAACGGAATTAGCACCCTGCGAAGTAAACCAAATGTCCCTGTTTTGATTAAACGTCATAGT
>JBEPXS010000368.1:0-3461 GCA_041641755.1 Balneolaceae bacterium | reverse complement strand
CGGATTTCTTCGTTTCCAAGACCTTGCTCATCCTGGAATTCAGCCGCTCTCTTTCTTCGAGAGTTATTAAATCTTCAAAAGGTTTACCAGTTACCTCTTTTGGATGGTCAAAACCATACAGCCTGGCTCCGGCGGGGTTTACATAACGAACGATTTTGTCACTGTCGGTAATCTGGATCAGGCCTGGATTTTTTTCCACAAGTTGTTCCCACCGCTGTTCGCTTTCTTTGAGCTTGCGTTCTGCCTTAACGCGATCCACAATATTTATAGCTGATCCGATAATGAAGGTGTTATCTTCTCTTTCAAAGCGGGAGCCTATCAGGAAGTAGTCGATCGGATCACCACTCCTATTGAGTACTTTTGCCTCAACGCTGGCACTACCCGAGCTGAAAATCTGTCCAATTTTGAACTTAATAAGGGATCGATCCTCCTCGTGGAAAAATTCCAGCGGATGCATTTTTTTGATCTCTTCTGTATCATAACCCAGTTCTTGTTCCATATTTTTATTCCAGAACACGAAGTTCATATCTTCATCTACCATAAAGAAGATGCTGGGCATGTTATCAACCGCTGTTTCAATAAACTCCTGCTCTTTCTTTAGTTTTTGTTCATACTCCTTGCGCTCGGTTATTTCCCGGGTGCTAACCTGTATCTCCACTATTTCATCAGTGTCAGGGTCTCTTACCGTTTTACTGAGACTTTCCACCCAGATGTAGTCTCTGCTTTTTGTTTTCTTGCGGTAGCTGTGCTTTACGCTTCCCGTAGTGGTATATAGTTCCTCATGTTTCTTTCGAAGACCTTCAACGTCCTCGGGATGGATAGAGTCATAGGGATTCGTTCCGATCATTTCTTCGGGAGTATATCCAACAAGCTGTTCACAGGAGGGCGTAACGTATAGGTAGGTACCATCCGGCGCGTGGAGCGAGACCATATCGGTTGAGTTTTCCGTGATCAGACGATAGCGCTCTTTCTCATCCGACAACTCCTGCTGCGTATTGACAAGTTCCGTAACATCTTTCTGGATGCCAACAAAATGAGTAATAGTATCATCCTCATTAGTAATCGGGGCAACACTTAATTCATTCCAGAAAGGTTCTCCACTTTTCCGATAGTTGCGGACCAGGACACTTCCCTGTTTCCCCTTTTCAATGTACGAGCGAATATTTTTCAGTGACTCCTGTTCACGGTCGTCGTTCTGAAGAAACCGACAGTTGCGTCCCTTTATCTCTTCTTCGGAGTATCCGGTCAGTTTTTCAAAACCTTTGTTACAAAACACAATGGGATTATCTTCCTCGGTGGCGTCGGTTATAACTACACCGGCGTTTGTTGAATTGATCGCCTGCCCAAAAATTCGCAGCTGATTATTTTTCCGTTCGAGTTGACGATTTTTTTCTTCCAGCTGCAGAGAGTAACTTCGGGTCTTGAGCATTACCTGGATTCGGGATGTTAGCAAGTCCCGTGAAACAGGAATATAAACCACATCATCCACGAAGTTTAGGATGGCAGGATTAGATCGTGCTTTCTGACGATCTTTCGACAGCAATATAATAGGAATGAATACGGGAGCCACTTCATCCTTAAGGTCAATCAGGCTCTCCAGGTTTGTCTGCAGTGCGGTGTTATCCAGAATGCAGAGGTCAAACTGTTGTTCCCCGATTGGTTGTTCCGGTACTATTACTTTATAATCTTTTGAAAGGTATTCCTGCATCAAGCGACGGTCTACACTGTTGCGTAAACCCAACAAAATAACAGGGGGATCGTCGAATTCATCTTGGTATGTAGGGTTCAGTTGTTTGGTTGAGATATCCATAAATAGGATGCTGCCTTTACAGCTACTTTATCAATTCGGGAAGTCCCGTTAAAATGCCTTTCAGATTTGTCAGTGGCTGGCCTACTTTGATGCCTTCCGAAGTTATGGCAAATTCTCGTATTGTTTTTTCAAAGTCGCTCAGCCGTTTTTTAAGGACACCGATCGCTTTTTTCATTTCGCCGTTAAGTTCCAGGTAGCGCAGGAAAATAATATTGTCAGCAAGGTAGCTGGCGTGTATTTCTGTTGTTGAAAAATTACCCGTTACATCTTTTGATTCATTTATCAAAAGAGTGGTGACTCCCATATTTTGAAGATATACGCTGAGCGCATGAAGGCGTTCCAGGACATCGTCATCATGTACGGCAAGACCATAACCGCCCATGGTATCGATCATCACCAATCTGGTGTCGTTCTCTTCAACATCGTTGCGCACAATCTCAGCAAATTCGTCCGGGGAGTAGGAAAGGGGCTCTACAGGCATTATTTTAAGTTTGCCTTCCCGGATCATTTCTTCGATCGGAATATTGATCGATTCGGAACGCCGCCTGATCAATTCTACAGACTCCTCAAAGGAATAGATTGCTGAACGTTCATTCCGCGAAGCCGCCTCTTTCATCAACTGGATGCCGAGGTTGGTTTTCCCGACGCCACTGGCACCCGTAATCAGTGTGGTCGTTCCTTGTTCTATTCCCCCGTGGAGAAGATTATCAATTTCGGTGATACCGGAAGAGAGGACTTTGTTATCAAAAGACCGTTCATACTTGTTGGGCTGTAGCTTGGGGAAAACCTCTGCGCCGTTGTCAGTGATTTTGAAAGAATGGTTTCCGTGCATAAAATCGGAGCCCCGGTATTTTGAAACATTTATTTTCCGCCATTCAGGTGCGTACTGCACATTAATGACTCCGTCAACCCAAAAGACGGAATCCCGGTCTGAGATATGTTCAGTTGACTCGGAAATCATCAATAAGGTAGCATCCTGTTGAGCAATATATTTAACAAATGACAGCCCGAGGTTTCTGTAGTGGAAAGGATCCTGGTTCAGAAAACGGAGCATGGTGATGGAATCGAACACCACACGTTTGGGATTGTGTGTTTCAATAGCATTTACGATCGCCTCTATCATCGGTTTCTGCTCAATTTCTGAGGTGGCGAACACACTGTAACTTTGGGAACTTTTGTTCAGGTCGGCACTGGGGGTGAGATCCAGAAACGTAACATCTGCAAGGTCGAATCCCACCTTGGTGGAGTTTTGTTTTATACTTTCGGAAGGTTCACCAAGGGTTATAAACAGGGTTTCTTCCCCGTTTTGGATCCCCTGGTTCAAAAAATGGTAACCGAGTGTTGATTTGCCAGTGCCCGGACCACCCTGGAGCAGATAAGAGCGGTTGGGAATAAAACCTCCATATAGAATTCGATCCAGTCCTTCGATTCCGGTTGATATTTTTTTATCTGTAGACATGTTCGATATCAGAATACTTGTTTTGGGGTTATTTTTTTTAAAGGTTAGGTCTATATTGAAATTAAATAAGCGATTTTTTAAAAATATTCAGAAATATTGGGAGTAAATTTAATTATTTATTTTAGATAGGATTCGCAGATTAAAGCTCGGTAAATAATCTATAAATCGCTATTTAGTACTATTAAAGGTATC
>JBEPXS010000367.1:0-3500 GCA_041641755.1 Balneolaceae bacterium | reverse complement strand
GTCATCTTGCCATGGAAATTTGGCCCATACCAGCTGGCAACACCCACTTCGATTGCGTTGTTAAACTCTTTTGCTGCAGGTCTGGGGGATTTCTCTGTAACACGTGAGGTGACACCGCATGAACCAAATACAAAGGCCGCTAGAGCAGTGATTAAGACCGTTTTAATTTGTTTTTTCAAAAGAAGTAGACTCTATTAAAATTTTGCTTAGAATATAAAGTCAGCAGTGGTAATAATCTATATGAAAAGAAACAGAAAATTAATGGTCAATTCGTGATCAGGTTTCGATAGTTATTCCTGATCTTTTAGATAAGAAAGGTAATCGCCCGATTCTATTTGAGTTAGTTGTTCTGTGGACCGATTATATAGATAGATCCAGGCTGAAACTGTATGTAACGACCTGGATCGACAGTGAATTTTTGTCTTTTGTCTGAGATACAAACTCTGTGCAGTATTATTGGGATCATAACCCTCATATCGGTCCAATGTTCTGAATACTTTTTTAGGATTGATAAGTCTATAGAGTTCTCCCTCAATAAAATCAGAACTATCATCGGAGAAAACGGCTGCCGGATATCCCTCTGCCATAAATAACAACCCCCTGCATTTCCCATTACAGATATATTTGGCATACTCCCGAATAACAGATGATGCAGGATGATTTGCCCCGCGGCGCAGTGACCCGTAAACAAAGAGAAACTGATGGGAGGTATCACTCATCTTCGTTAAACCGTGCTCTCATCTATCAATTTATCGAGGAACTCGGCCTTTTCTACATTCCTGTAGGTTGTATAGCTGGTTGACAGGTAACCTTTTTCACCGGAGGTTGTTTCTATGAGGAACAGGGAGCTGTCATCACCGGCGCTGGTTCCCTGGTCAAAATGATATGATGCAACAATGCTGAGCTGGTCAGGCGAAAACCGTTGTTTTAAGTTTTTACTTATAAGGCCATTTTCTTCCACTTCAAACAGATTATCATATCCGTTTTCTTTTGCATCCTCTACCGCTTCTGCTAAATCCCGATACATATTTGGTCTTCTTTGCTTAGAATTCATTCAGTATAACAAAAGAGGACCGCTGTGCCGTTCTATAATATATGGGTACTTCTTTTTACCACCTGGATTATGGATGGCAACTGGTTGATACGCGAAAAGAGCCGAAGATCGGATTCGAACCGACGACCTACGCTTTACGAGAGCGTTGCTCTACCAGCTGAGCTACTTCGGCTTGATTTGGAAGTGTGCAAATATAAGCATTGCTCCAGTCGGTTAGCAAGTAGACAGAATAAAATAAATCAAAATTAGCTTAGTATTCCTCAGTTCTCTATTTTCGCTTCTGAAATAAAAATTTTTGGATATGCAAAATTACGAATTTCTTGGATCCGTTACCTTTATTCTGATAGCGGTAAATGTTGTTGTTTCGCTGATTGCGTTGTATGGAAACCAGAACCTGATCGACAGGGGATTCCTGAAACCCTACCGTGTGGTTCGGGAAAATACCTGGTACGAGCTATTGACCTCCGGTTTTCTGCACGCTAATTTTACACACCTTTTTGTAAATATGTTCACCCTCTACTTTTTTGGACAGGTGATGGAGCAGGTGATCGGCCCGTATTATTTTACCGGCCTCTTTCTTTCTGGACTGATTGTTTCAGGTATCCCTTCCGTCATCAAGTTTAAAGACAATGCCAATTATGCTACGCTTGGTGCCTCAGGCGCCGTGGGAAGCGTTTTGTTTGCCTTTATCTTCCTGTTCCCGATGGAAAGTATTTACCTGTTCCTGATACCTATTCCCATACCGGCTTTTGTATTCGGGATACTGTACCTGATTTACAGCATGTACGAGAGCAAGAAGGATGTCGGCAAAATAAATCACGAAGCCCACACTGCCGGTTCCATCTGGGGTATTTTATACCTTATCATCTTTGTGCCCAACACCGTAGATCATATTCTGACGATATTCGGAATGATCTAAAGAGGGATATAAAAAAAGTGCAGCCTGCAGAAAGGCAGGCCACACTCAATACTATCTGCTAAGAGGTTAGCGTTTTTATCCGTTGTTATTGCGGAAATTCTGCATGAAGTCAACCAGCGCTTCCACGCTCTCCATCGGGCAGGCGTTGTACATACTGGCGCGAATTCCACCTACGCTGCGGTGCCCCTTTAAAGCATAAAGATCTTGTTCAACAGCTTCCGTGAGAAACTTTTGCTCCAGCTCTTCAGATGGAAGTCTGAAGGTGGCATTCATGATTGAACGGGACTCTTCCTCCACTGCTCCGCGATAGAAATCATCTTTGTCGATTTCGTCATAAAGTTTTCCAGCTTTCTCCTCGTTGAAAGATTTAAACCAAGAGAGTCCACCTTTGTCTTCAATCCATTTAAGTACGAGGTTCACCATATATACATTAAAAGTCGGTGGAGTGTTGAATATTTTTTCAACATGTGTCTGGTACCGCAGAATAGTAGGTATCCCCTCGGTTCTTGCTTTTTCAAGGAAGCTTTTTTTAATGATAACCACCGTTACACCTGCCGGTCCAACGTTCTTTTGTGCCCCGGCGTAGATAATGCCATACTTGTCCACATCAATCGGACGCGACAGAAAATCGGAAGAAGCATCGCATACCAGTGGTACGCCGTTCGTTTTCGGTTCCATGGGGAACTGGGTACCAGCTACCGTATTGTTTGAGGTGAAATGCACATACTCCGGATTGTCGCTAAAGTTTAGCTCATCCTGCGTGGGTACACGTTTGTAGCCACCCTCTGAACTGCTGAATGGAACGTGCACATTTCCGAACTTTTCGGCTTCAGTAATCGCTTTATCTGACCAGCGACCCGTGTCGATATAATCGGCCGTTTGGTCTTCTCCCAGGAAGTTGAAGGGAGCCATCATAAACTGGCTGCTGGCTCCACCCTGGAGAAACGCGATCTCAAACTTGTCTCCCAGGCCCAGAAGGTTGCGCAGTCTTGCTTTAGCCTGCTTGTCAATTTCGGTGTATTCGGCACTGCGGTGGCTCAGCTCCATGATGGAACGGCCGGTGTCCTGGTAGTCGGTAAGCTCTTTCTGAGCGTATTCAATAACTTCCAGGGGAAGTGTTGCAGGTCCTGCGCTAAAATTATGTACTCGTGTCATCGTTTTTGTTGTTATCGATTAGATTAATTAGAAAGTGTGAATAAGTAAACCAGATCTGAGCTTAGGTTCAAACCATGTTGATTTCGGTGGCATCAAAAGGCCTTCGTCAGAAACTTTAACAAGCTCCTCAATATCCGTGGGATACATGCTGATGGCCACGTCCGCTTTCCCGGAGTCAACCAGGCGCTCCAGCTCCTCTGTTCCCCTAATGCCGCCCACAAACGAGATGTTTTTGTCTCTGCGTTGATCGGTAATGTCAAGCATCGGTTCCAGGATAAACTCTTGCAGCCGGTGAACATCAAGCTGCTCTACGCTGTTAGCCTTCGGCGCTTCCGGCAACTCCATTCCGTACCATGTGTTCTCGTAATAGAT
>JBEPXS010000366.1:0-3512 GCA_041641755.1 Balneolaceae bacterium | reverse complement strand
AAGCTTTTTCCAAATCTCTCACCTGAATTTCTCAGTAGAATTGATCTTTCAGAACTGAACACGATCATTATTGAAGCGTTCGGAACCGGTAATTTCCCGATCTACGGCAATAAATCGATTCTTCCTTTCATCGAGCGATGTCTTGATTCAGGATTAGTCATTGTATTTAACTCCCAGGCCCCATACGATGCGGTAGACCTTTCGAAATATGAAAGTGGCAGAAAAGCGATGGAACTGGGCGCCATAAGTGCCGGTGACATGACCAGTGAAGCAGCTCTCACAAAGATGATGCATCTGTGGGGAAACCATGATGATTCTGAACAAATAAAAACACTTTTCACATCTGATCTTGTGGGAGAAAGATCAGATTAGCCCTAACCCTGATTGTTCACGAAACAATATCATTGAATTAAACATCAATTTTACTATTTCGTGAATAATCCGGGCTAAACCAGCACAGGTACCTAAAGGGTTTGGATGATTGGCGGCATTCTGCCATATTGGAAACAATCCAGATAAAAATAAATCCTCCGGTACTGATTCTGCAAAGAGGACACTTCGTTTATTAAAAACTTAAGCCAACTTGCACTATGTTTTTTGTATTTGATGTAGAAACCATCCCCGATTTTGATTTTGTCCGTTCGGTTCTTGAAGACCCTGACGACGATGACGATGCCCTGCTCCTGCAGGCTGGTGAAGAGCTTGCACGCAACCAATCTGGTTTCCTTCCTCCCATGTACCATAAAATGATATCCTGGGTAGGACTGTGGATCGAAAACAACGGGTCGCCCAAACAGAAGGTTTCCTGGAACGGGACTGACGAAGAGAAAGGGCTTAAAGAACTATTTAATGCTCTCTCAACCTATAAGGATTTTGGTCTAATCCATCACAACGGGCGCGGTTTCGATCTGCCCCTGTTAACATATCGCGCCATGAAGCATGGACTGCAAATGCCACATCGGCTTAATCATCGTGATATTAAATATCGCTACAGCAATTCGAATGTAGATCTGCTGGATGAATTCAGTAACTATGGTGCCAGTTCATGGCCAAAGCTAAAGCATCTCGGCTACCTGATCGGAATCCCTTTTAAACAGACCGGTGAAGGTAATGAAGTACTGGAAATGTTCAACAACGATGAGCTGGAACAGATCGAACACTACTGTTATGAAGATGTTATGGGCACCTACATCGTTTGGCTGCACTTAAAGTTCACCGTGGGAGACATCAGCAAAGAACTCTTTGATAACCTACAGGAACGGGCGATGAATAAGCTCAATGAAATTCAGGATGAGTGACGAACCTGTGATCAGATAGAAACCGTTATTATTTAGAGGGGTTTAGGGAAATTGAACCTTTGGTTAAAAATAGCAATCCTCATTTTTTACCCACTCGTTTTGAATATCCAAATAAAAAGTGCCGAATCAAGTGATCCGGCACTTTTCGTTCGTCTGATAATGTTAGGCTATGGAATCTATATTTTAGTTCCGTCCGGAATAACGGCTTCCTTCGGAATAATAACGATGCCGTCCACCACGTGGTAGTTACCATAATCCCCATCATCGAGGTGATCACCACCGGCAATACGTACGTCGTTACCGATCCGGACATTCTTATCGATAATGGCATTGCTTATAAAACAGCGCTGTCCTATGGCCATCGGAGGATTTTCAGGTGTGCCTTCTTCGATTTCCGCCCTCGACTGGAAAATATCATTCCCCATAATAATCGATCGTTCAATACTTGTACCACGGCCTATGCGAGACCGGATACCGATCACTGAGCGCTCGATACGGCTGGCTTCAATGATACACCCCTCGGCAAGAACCGAATGATCAAACGTCGTACCGGAGAGCTTGGAAGCGGGAAGCAATCGGGCACGCGTGTATATGAAATCTTCATTATCATAAAAGTTGAAGGCCGGCAACTCAGAAGTCAATTCAATATTCGCCTCAAAGAACGACTTGATGGTTCCAATATCGGTCCAGTAGCCATCAAATTCGAAACTTTGTACATTCAAATTACTATTTATCGCTTTGGGGATAATCTCTTTCCCAAAGTCGGTAGCATCGGGCATCCCGTCGAACAGATCACGGAGGGTTTCTTTTTTGAATATGTATATTCCCATAGATGCCAGATAATGGCGGCCTGCATCAGCAAATTTATCGGCTGTATTAGATTGCCATTTCTCCAGTTCATCGGCTTCCGGCTTTTCTACGAAACTCGCTATCTCCTTCTGCTCATCGGTTTTCATAATACCAAAACCGGTGGCGTCTTCAGCTACAACCGGGATAGTTCCAACCGTCAGATCTGCATCGGTTTCCTCATGCTGCCGTAACATCTGGCTGTAGTCCATCTGGTAGAGTTGGTCACCCGAAAGGATCAACACATGATCATGCCGGTGATTTTCCATATGGTGCAGTGACTGACGTACTGCATCGGCCGTTCCCTGGTACCAGTTCTTGCTCTCAGGAGTCTGCTCGGCAGCCAGAATATCGACAAAGCCACTGCTGAAAACATCAAAATTGTAGGTATTTTTTATGTGTCTGTTTAGTGAAGCAGAGTTAAACTGCGTCAGAACATAAATTCTGCGCATCCCGGAGTTCAGACAGTTCGAGATCGGTATATCCACCAACCGGTACTTACCGGCAATCGGGACCGCCGGCTTCGATCTCATTTTGGTGAGAGGATACAGTCGTGTGCCCTGCCCTCCACCGAGAATTACCGAAATTACCGGACGATGTTTATTGAATTTACTATAGGTTCTAGTCATTGATTAACTCCCTGTAAAGTTCAAGATATTTGTTTGCCGATGTTTTCCACGAGAAATCAAGTTTCATAATGGTTTTTCTTACCGAATTCATTCCTTTGGAATCCTCATAAAGAGACAAACTACGCTGAACGGCCTGAGCAGCCGCATGGTGAGTAAAATCATAAAAGGTAATTCCATATCCTCCTTCTTCTCCAATATCCTTGACTGTATCCTTCAAACCACCAACCTTGCGGACTATTGGAATGGTGCCATACCGCATGGCATACATCTGGTTGAGCCCGCAAGGTTCAACCCTGGATGGCATAATAATGAAATCACTGGCAGCATAAATAAGGTGTGCCAGTGATTCGTTATAATCTAATGAGGCATCAAAAAAGCCAACAAATTGACTGTTCAGCTGCTTAAAACGTTCGTGCAATGCACGGTCACCAGTTCCCAGCAACATGAAGTTTACACTCTGCTCGCTTGCCAAAAAGTGACTGAACAGGTCCGGCAGCAGGTCAGCTCCCTTTTCCCGGGCCAAACGACCTATATAAGAAATAAGCGGGTAGTCAAAGTTTAAATCAAACTGCTCACAAAGTGCTTCCTTATTTTTTAGTTTACTTTTGCGATGCGTTTTCAGTGTATAATTTTTTTCGAGATAGGGGTCAGTTTTCGGATTCCAGACTTCTGTATCAATACCATTGAGGATGCCGACCGATTTATCACGCTCGCTATGATACAGGAGACTCAGATCCCC
>JBEPXS010000365.1:0-3525 GCA_041641755.1 Balneolaceae bacterium | reverse complement strand
ACCAATAAGTATGATTCTTTCTCTTCATCCTACGAACTCTCCTCCACCATTTCATTGTCTTGATCCTTCATTGAATTTTCCTCTGCCAACGACTTTCGACGCCACCAGTTTGCAAGGGTCGAACCCGAGACATTCATCCAGGAACCAAAAATAACTGAGGGTACACCTATAGTAGCAATTTTTCCCATTTCAACTGCAATCCCAGAAGCCATACCAGCATTTTGCATGCCTACTTCAAAAGCGATAGTACGACAGGATTTTTCGTCCATTCCTGCCAAACGGCATCCCCAGTATCCAAAAAAGTAACCGAATAAATTATGAATTATCCCAGCTATGATAATTAAAAATCCAAGCGCAAGTATAGAATCACGTCCTCCAGCAGTCATAATGCCCAGAATAACAACAATACCCGTCATCGAAATCACCGGCATTATATCATCCAGCCACTTGGCCTTCCCATGCAGATAACGATTAAACAAAACACCGAGAACAACTGGAAGAATAATCATCTTGATGATGCTCCACATCATTTCCAGGAAATCTATAGGTACGAATTGACCGGCCAACAGCTCCATCAAGAGTGGAGTTACAAGCGGTGCCAGCAGTGTTCCGATAGCAGTTAACGTTACCGACAACGCGAGGTTAGCCTCCGCAATATAAGTCATCACGTTAGAAGCCACTCCACTTGGGGATGAGCCTATTAATACTACTCCAGCGGCAATTTCGGCGGAAAATCCAAAGCTTAATGCCAGTGTGATCCCGAGTATCGGCATAATGGTGAACTGGCAGATTAGACCCACAATAACCCCTTTTGGCATTTTTACTACCCCGACAAAATCCTTGATACTCAGAGAGGTCCCCATCCCAAACATAATTATTTGGATAAGAGGAACTATCAGTACGCTCAGTTCAAAACCACCTATTTCTGTGAATGGAGCAGGATAAAACATCGCTGCGGCCACCGAAGCAAATACCCAAATAGAAAAGGCAAAATCTCTTAAAATGGTATCCGTTCCCCGCACACCAATGGCCAGTGAAACAAACATTGTGACGACAGCTACACCGATTATATCAGAGTTGTAACCAAGGCCTAGTAATACAAAAATTGAAACAAAACTTATTCCGCTTAAATACTGAAGTATTCTGTAGAAGATATTGCTCTGGCTGCCATTACCTTTTTTTCCCATCGTATTGATATTTATTTGTAAATGATTATTTGACTAAGGTCCACAATTAACATTCTACCTGTATCTTACTAACGTATATTATATACTAATTCAACTTAAATAAGCATCTCAGCAGTACTTAATCCAAGACTTTATATAATCTTTACCATGCCGGAGTATTTGCACTAACAGTTAAAACTGATCGAAACTCCAACAGGCACTCCGCTCTTTCATTAATGCTTTTTTACGGAACATATTAAAGGCTACCTCGACCTTCCGGAAGGCCTGGTCGACCTCATCGGTTGTGGCTTCCACGTAATTTGGCTGAAGGTCGTCACCCGTAGCCGGGTTGACCGCCTGAAAGGTCACACTTCCATCTGCTGATCGGGTATGTCCTATAAAGTTTCGTCCTGCCAGGTTTCATCTATCTATTTAACTTTGTTGATTAATGTCCCGATTTGGGAAATTGAAATTCTGATTTCATCACCGTGACGCAACGTAAATTCGTTGGTCGGTACGATACCGGTGCCCGTCATCAACAGGCTCCCCTGGGGAAATGAGCACTCCTGGTACAAGTAAGAAACAAGATCCGAAAAGTTTCGCTTGATCTGATTGATTGCGATATCTTCGTCAAACACAATGGCCCCGTCTCGCTCAATCTCTAATGCAATGGTAGTCTCCCGGGGAAGAGAATCTTTGGTCACATAAATACATGGCCCCAGCGCAGCCGAACCGTCATAACATTTGGCCTGCGGCAGGTATAGTGGGTTTTCACCTTCTATGCTTCGGGAACTCATGTCATTACCAATGGTGTATCCTACAATGGTTCCCGATGAAGTTATCATCAGTGTCAGTTCCGGTTCGGGTACATCCCAGGTTGAGTCTTCCCGAATCCGTACCAGCCCACCCGGTCCGACTGTGCGATTTTCGGTGGCTTTAAAAAAAAGTTCCGGACGCGGGGCACTGTACACCCGGTCATAGAAATCACCGCCCCCGGCCTCTTTCGACTCCTCCTGCCTGCCCAGTTTACTCTTGTAATAGGTCACTCCACTAGCCCAGATCTCCTGGCTACCGATCGGGGCCTCCAGTTTCCTCTCCGCCAGCTTCAGGCCATTCGTTACCGGGTCTTGGGTCGTTGTTATACGTTCGATTTTACTGGCCAGCCCGTCATCATTGATAAAAGTGTCCCAATCTTTGTCAGCCAACAGGTAAAATGAATCCCTGTGTTCAATTAAAATTCCCTGTGTTGTCTTGTATACTTTCATCGAAAACTATTATAAAATTCGATTATTAGGTCTTCTTAATTGATAAAGATAAAGGTTTCCGAATCTATACCATCGATACGATTGTGGGCTTGAAATGCTGGGCCGCCAGAACCATAAATCAGGGGTAATATCTTCTTTTGATAAACATGCATTCTTGTTTCTTATAGTCTCCTCATAAAGTTCCGGTAGCCTCAAATTCCAGTTTACATTTTTCCCTTTCTCGACTATCAACTTGTTTAATTTGAAAATAGCTATTGGATTGCCCCTTCATTAAAATATTTGCTTGTTTTCAACCACTTAGTTCTTCTCAAGTTGTGTTATACCCTGTGAGTCAATAAATTTGACCGGACTCATATTCCAACAAGCCCGGTCAGATTTTACATTTATGAGTGCTCCCTACTCAAAGAACGGGTACCCCTCGGTGGCGTATTTGGCCATGCCCTCCTCGTTGATCTCCACGCCGATGCCCGGCTTCTCCGAGAGCGGAATATACCCATCCTCCACCATCGGGCCGTCCCAGGTGACAATCTCCTTGAACATCGGATCCTCATGAAAATAGATCTGCCATTCCATGATCATGAAGTTCGGTACCGAGGCGCACACGTGGGCCGTCGCCATCGCGCCCAGGTAGGAGGACACCATGTGCGGAGCAAACGGAATATAGTAGAGTTGGGCCAGGTTGGCAATGCGCTGCCCCTCCCCGAGGCCGGCGGCCTTCTGCAGGTCCGGCATAATCATATCGACCGCTCCTATCTCAAACAGTTCCCGGAAGTCGTGGGCCAGGTACAGGTTTTCTCCGGTGCACAGCGGCGTGCTGGTCTCCTCCTGGATGTATTTATACGCCTCGGCATTCTCAGCGGGAATCGGATCTTCCAGCCACATCAGGTTCAGCGGCTCCAGCTTTCGGGCAATCTTCTTGGCACTGGGCAGGTCGTAGCGACCGTGCATGTCCGCACAGATATCCACATCATCGCCAACCTGCTCGCGGGCCGCGGCCATCTGGGCGTACATCCGTTCAATCTCCCCGTGGGAGGCCGTCCAGTTATACCGGTCGTACCGGGCCGGATCGTTCGCCTGATCCAGGTCAAACTTGA
>JBEPXS010000364.1:0-3538 GCA_041641755.1 Balneolaceae bacterium | reverse complement strand
TCTGTTGAAATCCAAGATTTACGAATTGGAGAAACAGATCAAAGAGCGCGAGAAAGCAAAGCTGGAGGCTTCCAAAAAGAATATTGAATGGGGATCACAGATACGGTCATATGTGTTCCATCCCTACAACATGGTCAAAGACCACCGCACAGAACATGAAACATCGAACGTGGAAGCCGTTATGGATGGAGAACTGGATGAATTTATTAAAGCTTACCTGATGCAAGATGCCACCTCTTAATTTTGATTTCCTGGTAATAGGCAGTGGTATTGCCGGGCTAACATTCGCATTAAAAGCGGCCGAGCATGGCATGGTGGGGATTATCACCAAAAAGGAGATTATGGAGGCAAATACTGCTTATGCCCAGGGCGGTATTGCAGGTGTGTTCGATACCGAACAGGATTCCTTTGAAAAACATATTGAAGATACCCTGACAGCCGGAGCAGGACTTTGCAACCGAGAGGCCGTGGAGTGTATTGTACGAAATGCACCCAGACTTATTGAAGAACTGATCCAGATGGGAGCTGAATTCACCCGGAGAAAGGGTGAACTCCATTTAGGTCGAGAAGGCGGACACTCCGAAAACAGGATTGTACATGCGGCTGACGCCACCGGCTGGGAAATTGAACGAGCCCTGGTCAATAAGGTGCGAAACCATCCCAACATTGAGGTATTTGAACACCATTTTGCGGTGGACTTGCTGACCGAACACCACCTTGGAGAGGACGTAGCTCTGGATGACCCTATTACATGTTTTGGGGCCTATGTGTTGGATGAACAGAACTCAACTGTACACCGGATGCTCTCTAAAATGACAATTCTTGCGGCCGGTGGGGCGGGCCAGGTGTATCTGCATTCCACTAATCCGGAGGTTGCCACCGGCGATGGTATAGCGATGGCCTACCGGGCCAAAACCCGGATTGAAAATATGGAATTTGTTCAGTTTCATCCGACCGCTCTTGCCATTCCGGAAGCCGATTCATTCCTGATATCGGAAGCAGTTCGTGGATTCGGTGGAATCCTTAAAAATGAGTCCGGCGAAGCTTTCATGAAGCATTATGATGAACGTGAGGAGCTGGCGCCACGCGATATCGTGGCTCGTGCCATAGATGACCAGCTGAAGAAAAGTGGGGCAAAGAGTGTATTTCTTGACATCACACATAAAGATCCTCACAAAATCAGAAATGCATTTCCAACAATTTACGACACCTGCCTTTCATACGGACTGGACATTACTAAAAAACCGATACCGGTCGTACCAGCTGCTCACTACACCTGTGGGGGAATTGCAACCGATCTTAACGGAGCTACCAGTATCGACCGGCTTTTTGCCTGTGGCGAAACAGCCTGCACTGGCGTTCATGGTGCCAATAGATTGGCTTCCAATAGCTTGCTGGAATCACTTGTGTTTGCTGATAGGGCGGCAAATGAGGCTATTGAAATGCTAAATGGGATGGAGCTTAACCATGATATTCCGCCCTGGGATGCCAGCGGAACTGTCAATACGGAAGAATGGATATTAATATCTCACAACAAGCAGGAAGTACAACAGGTTATGTGGGATTATGTTGGCATTGTACGCAGTGATCTTCGGCTGGAACGAGCGGAAAGACGTATTAAGATGTTGTACGAAGAGGTAGAAGATTTCTATCACCGTACCCGGGTAAGTGTACCGCTCTGTGAACTACGAAATCTGGTCAGCGTAGCACACATTATTGTACAATCTGCCATGCAACGGAAAGAAAGCAGGGGCTTGCATTATACAACAGATTATCCCGAAACGGCTGATAAAAAAATAACTACCACTATTGAATAAATGATATTATGATTTCCGTAGGAATAACAGGGGGGATAGGTAGCGGTAAAACCACGGTGTGTAATATATGGAAAGAACTGGGAGCCTACGTTTTAAATGCCGACGATCTTGCCAAACAGATTATGGTGGAGGATGAGGAAGTAGTTACCCGCATAAAAGAAACTTTTGGTACGGAGGCATACACCCGGGATGGCCGTTTGAATCGTAAATACCTGGCTGAAGAGGCATTTGAAAAGGAAAGGGTCAAAGAGTTGAATGACATTGTACATCCTAAAATCCCCCAAAAAAGCTTTGAGATACGCGAATCAGTAAGGGAACAGGGGATTGAGTTATTTGTATATGAGGCCGCCTTGCTTTTTGAGAATTTGAGACCCAATTTCCTTGATTATATAGTGTTGGTATTGGCCGATCGTCAAAAACGAATAGAAAGGGTGCAAAAAAGGGATGGTGTGGCTGAGCAAAAGATACGGGAAAGAATGAATCATCAGCAAAATTTTGAACAGTTCAAGGAAAAAGCTGATGTGGTAATTTATAACAACGGTACATTGCTGGAATTGAAAGTACGGGCAAAACAGGTTTACAACGGATTGGTAAACAGTGACAGCTGGATGATATAGATAGAATGATAACTCTCACAAAAACCAGAAAAGGGAAATAATGACAAAATTTTCAACATATCTATTGGTAGGTTTACTAATCAGTTCTATTGAATCAAATTGTTTAGCACAGGGTACTACTGAAAAAGAGTCGATTGACCCGGAGGTGACTCAACAGGTGCTGGAGCACCACTGGAAGACATTCAAGGAAAATGATTTGGAGGGAGTAATGGCAGACTACACCGAAGAATCGATCCTGATAACCCCGGATACAACATATAAAGGACTGGAAGCTATCCGAAATAATTTTATTAGTGCATTTGAAGCTTTTCCAGCGGAGCAAGATCCTCTTACGCTCAACAAAAGTGTAGTCGTAAAAGATGTGGGGTATATTCTCTGGGAAGCCTCAACAGACAATTTTGAGCTGCGATTTGCCACCGATACATTTATTATTCGGAATGGGAAAATAATCCGCCAAACTTACGGTGGTGTTACCGATCAGGACCTTCAGTAACCCCCCGTTGATTAGTTTCAGGTGAATAGGGGATACTTCTATAGTTACTTTCAGTTAATTTCATTTGGGTGAAACAAACTAATATAATAATGGATATTTTTTTATCATACGCGGATCAGATACTATACATTGTATGTACTAATAGTTGAATCAATAAAATAAATTTTTGCAATGAGTGATATCCAACCGAGTGTCAGTTACAGTTTTACGATGCGATTATATATAAAAAATGAACCCGGAATGCTGGCGAAAGTGTTAGATGCGATTGCTGAGGAAAAGGGGGATCCCGGGGCCGTGGACGTAGTTAAAGTGAAAGGCGACTACAAGGTGCGAGACCTTACTGTTAGTGCCCGTGATGAAGTCCATTCAAGCGCAATTGTTGACGCAATTAAAGAGATTGAAGGCGTTAAAGTTAGAAATGTATCCGACCGGGTGTTCTTGCTTCATCTGGGAGGCAAGATACGTATTGAAAACAAAGTACCCGTGGACACCCGTGATGCATTGTCAATGGCATACACTCCGGGGGTAGGGCGTGTTTGCCAGGCCATTGCCGATGACAAAGAAAAAGCCCACACCCTGACCATCAAACAGAATTCTGTAGCAGTGGTCAG
>JBEPXS010000363.1:0-3551 GCA_041641755.1 Balneolaceae bacterium | reverse complement strand
ACCGTTGTTCTGTCACTATTTTTGAGCGATCAAAAAAGTGACCCAAAAAATCGCCGGCTGAGAATCCTGAACCCGGCTGCGGCCTGCGGGCGGGACCAAAATCAATGGTCCGTTGCGTTTGATGCGTGCCTCAACGATCGAACCGGTATGATTTGCTCCTGGCCGCCCTCCGTCCTCCGCTCACGACTCGTTATGCCGGGGGATGGCGTGAAAAGCATGTTCTAAATAAAATTAATCCTTATGAAGATTTTTTCAATTAGTTTCTTATCTCGAACTGCAGGTTAAGTTATCTATTTTTTATACAGGGGAGGTATCCACTCTAAAATAAATACCTCCTGTGGTTCCATTTTTTCAAGTGTTTCTCCATCTCCCTGGCCAACTTTTTGTCCAAACAGGTGAAGTTCTCTTTCTGATTTCCACATTACAGGATCAAATGTTGGTTCCCACAAACCAATTGAAGTGTCATAAATGTTGGTAAAAGACCAGTTTTTATAGTATTTGTCTGCAGAAGTGGCAACGGTGATCCCACCACCACGGGCAAAATCACGGAATACCAGGTAAAGATCTTCATGGTCGCCAGCCAGAATCTGGGGCCTGGATATAGGAATTCGTTTGGTACCACCACCGGTTAGTGAAAAGGATTGACTGCGATCCGTAACTTGCCGGCTTTTCCAGGTATCATTTTGCTTCCAGATAATCCGGTATTGAGGGCTCTCGTCTTCATCGGCCTTCCAATAGGAAGCGATGACGGGCTCACCGTCACTATTTATTGTCATTGATGTTTGGTTGATCAATTCGCTACCCTGCGAAATATGCCAGACAACTTCCCCATTTTTTTCGGTAATTGGCAGTTTGTACTGTTGCCCATCCGACCGGTACCAGCTGTCGCCCTGATTCGGAGAGGTAGCATACATTATATCGTGGTTGGTAGAAGCATCCCAGGTTTCGCGCCAGGTCCAACTGATGTGCCAGTTGTCTTCTTTATCGATAGCGACAGTGTTGATATAGGCATTTCGTTCTCCTTCACCATCAATAAGGGGATGTGCTATAGTCTTCCATGTCTGCTGCTTAACGTCCCACCTGTTCAACATCACATTGCCATTGCCGGAGCTTCCATCCCGGTAGACAAATAAAAGATCACCACCCGGCAGGTGGTAGAACTGGGGATACGTCACGGCTTGCTCGTACTGGCCGGTCATCGGTTTCGGGTCGGTAAGTGTTAAAGTACCGGGCCGTTGACTCTGTGCATAATTCAGTTGATGGCCGTGATGATCCCATGCTACATGCAGGAGGCCGTTTCCATCCACACCTATGCTGATCGAGTTGTGAGCATCTTTCACATTGCCGGTATACCGGGTAACGTGTTTTTCCCATTCGGAAGTCCCATGTTTACGTTTGGCAATGACCATGCTTCCCGCCGGATTGTAATAGGCCGTATACTGCATATTTTTGTAGGTAAATACGCTGGCCTGTCGGAAAATGACTGTATTAACCGAAGATTTTGCCCACCCTTTGCCGACCGGTATATATTCGGTCTCCTCCTGTGCCTGGACAGAATAGCAGAATAGTGTGAGGAAGATTAAGCTAAAAGGAACAAAATGCATCTTGGATTCCATTATCAGTATTGTGATACGAAATATTATCTAGCGGTTGCTGAAGAAAGTGGAAACATCATCAGCAGATTTGGTATTGAGGATCCGGTTTTTATCGAATTTCCCTTTTCGGGCTATTTGAACTCCGTACCTCATGTAGTCGATGCTGTCGGTGGTGTGGGCATCGGGATTGATCGAGGATACAAGCCCCACGTCACGGGCTTTGTTGCCGTGTCGCCAGTCCAGATCCAACCGCATCGGGTTCGCATTAATTTCGATAGCTGTATTATGTTCAGCAGCCAGCTCTACCAGCTCATGCATGTCCAGGTCGCTGCCGTCACGCTTAAGGAGAAGCCGACCGGTAGGATGACCGACCATGCGGGTAAACCGATTGGTGATCGCATTGCGGAAACGCTCCATCATCTTGCTTTTGGCCATATCCATACCACTGTGCACGCTTGCTATGACAAAGTCGAAACCTTCAAGCAAGTTATCTTCATAATCCAGGCTGCCGTCGCTTAATATGTCAGATTCAATACCTTTAAAGATCCGGAAGTTTGTTCCGGCAGATTCAAATTCCTGGTTCAGTTTGTCGATCTCTTCCCACTGTTCTTTCACCTCGTCGGGAGAAAGTCCGCCGGCATAGGCTGCCGTTTGGGAATGGTCGGTAATCCCCAGGTATTCATATCCGTGATCAATACAGGCTTCGGCCATCTGCCGGATGGAGTATTTACCATCGCTCCAGGTACTGTGGGCATGCAGTACACCCCGGAGGTCAGACTCCTCAACCAGATTCATCTCTGCATGGTCCTCAAAAAAATTAAATTCGCCCCGGTCTTCCCGAAGCTCAGGGGGAACAAAATGCAGATCCAGAAGTTGGTAGATATCGTTCTCCGAACTATATTGCACCGGCTCATCAAAATTGGTCTCTCCTTCGTCATCCAGCTCAAAAAGCCCATATTCATTGAGCGACATGCCCCGTTCGCGAGCCCGTTGGCGCATAACTACATTGTGTTCCTTGCTGCCGGTAAAATACATCAGGGCGGCGGGGAACTCCTCAGGTTTTACAATTCGCAGATCTACTTGTCGCCCTTCTTTGGTGCGTATGGAGCTTTTGGTGTCGCCGCGACCCAACACATCCACAACAAGCTCGTGGCCAACAAAAGCATCAAAGATGGAAGAGGTATACTTCTTTTGGGCCCCAATCAGGATATCTACATCACCAATTGTTTCTTTAGACCGGCGCAGTGATCCTGCCACCTCGATATATTCGACTCCTTCAAGATCTTGTAGATAATCATACAAAGGTTTTGCAATTTTAGCAGCCTGATCCAGCCGGCAGCGCTCCTCAAACTGTTCCATCCACTCAATCGACTTCAGGATTTTCTGGGCCGATTTTTCTCCAAGTCCCTCCAGCGATGCCACGCGTCCGTCCTCGCAGGCCTCTTTTAATTCACTGAGCTCACTGATTCCCAATTCTTTGTGGATTTTAGCAATGTTTTTGGGACCCAAACCGGAGATATCCAGCCACTTGATCACACCTTCAGGAATCTTTTTACGGAGGTTTTCCAAAACATCAATACTGCCGGTTTCAGCATACGAAATGATATCTTCGGCAATAGAGGAGCCGATCCCTTTAATGTCAGTCAGGTTGTCGTTTTCGATGTAGCTGGTAATCTCTTCATCAAGCCCTTCGATAGTCTGTGCGGCCCGATCAAAAGCGATCGCCCGGAACCGGTTTTCGCCGGCCAGCTGCATTAGTTGATAAATTTCCCGAAGTCGCTTGGCGACCTCTTGATTGGTTACTGCCATATTGAATATCTGTTTCAGTTTTTGTTTAACATTCAGCTGTGTTACTCAGAAAAACAACTCAAAAAAAGTTACTGTTCCCCAAAATGGATTGTAGACCTTGAGAAAGTACCGGTTGGTTTTTCAGTTTTTAGATACTGATATTGAGCA
>JBEPXS010000362.1:0-3555 GCA_041641755.1 Balneolaceae bacterium | reverse complement strand
GGCCATTTTATCAGCTCCGATTCGCTTCTGAATGATATTTACCAGGCGGTGATATGGTCGCAATGGGGGAACCTGCACGGATACCCAACTGACTGTCCCCACCGCGAGAAAGGGGGATATAACGGGGATGGGCAGGTGATCGCAGAGGCCTCGATGCATGATTTCCACATGCAGCCGTTTTACCGGAAGTGGATCCGGGATATGAGAGATTCGCAATATGAGAACGGTCGTATTCCCAACACGTCGCCGACCATGCTGGGCGGCACCGGCGGTGGCATCGCCTGGGGAAGTGCCTACATTCTGATTCCCTGGTGGATGCATCAGTACTACAGCGATGAGGCAATTTTAGCGGAGCACTACCCGGCGATGAAGCGGTATATGCGGTACCTGAAGAACCTGGCCTCAAAAGAGGACGAGCATCCGGAGGAAGAATATATCATCAACGAGTTCGGGGGACACTGGGACTCGCTGGGTGAATGGGAAGCCCCGGTAAGAGAACGAAATGGTCCGGTTAATCCGCTGACCAACACCTACTATTGGTATCTCGACAGTATCACATTTGCCAGGATAGCCGAAGTCTTGGGTGAGGAACAGGACCGGGCACATTTTTTGGCGTTGGCAGACTCTATCAAACAGGCATTTAACGAGAAATTTTTTAATCCCCAAACCAACCTGTATGGAACAGAGGATCCCTACCAAAGTTACCTGTTGTTTGCACTTTCTGGCAATTTAGTGACCGAAGGTCACCGGCAAGCCGTATTGGACAATTTGATTGAGGATATCATGGTAACGAGTGAGGGTCACCTGGAGACCGGCATTTTGGGGACGAAACACCTGTTTAGCACGCTGAGGAATGAAGGAAGGGAGGATGTTATCCACCGGATGGTCACGCAGCGAACGTTTCCCAGCTGGGGATACTGGATTGAAAACGGGGCGACGACGCTCTGGGAGAACTGGAAAGGGGAGAGCTCCCATAACCACCAGATGTTTGGTTCGGTTAACGAGTATTTTTACAAGTACCTGGCTGGTATCCACGCACCAACAGATCCCGGGACTGCTGCGGGATACAAGAATATACGTATTGAACCGTACTTTCCCGAAACAGTAGATCAGGTGGAAGCCTCGGTGGAAACAATACGGGGTACGATATCCTCAAGCTGGAATACCAGTAATGAAAAGGTAGAGCTTAAGGTTGTTATACCACCGAATGTAACCGGACAAATAAAGATTCCGGACTTGGGATATAACGAGATCCAGGTTTCTGAGAGTGGGCAAAATATCTGGGATGAAAACGGTTATAACGATGTTGTACCCCATATTACAAGTGCCTTCCGGGAGGCTGGTTCTATCTCGTTTGATGTGAAATCCGGTAGCTATACATTCAGGTTGTCGGCATCGGATTAAGATCTTCAGCTCACCTGGTTATCAGAGTATACAACTCGAAATATTACTTTAGCAGGCTCTCAGCTGTCTGGTTATCGGTGATTAAGACATCGATGAAGCGGCCATTCAGTGCTCCGCGAATCGCTTCAACTTTTTGGGCACCCCCGGCCATTCCGACAACGGTATCCGTTTTACGGATCTGTTCCGGAGATATGCCGATAATAAGATTATTGAGTTCGATGTCCAGCTCTTTTCCAGTCGTGTCAAAAAAGCGAAGGGCTACGTCGCCAACCGCTTCGGAGTCCATAACTTCCTGGTAGGCTTCCTCTGAGAGTTCACGTTGCTCTTCACTGAGCACCGGGTTGGTTTCCAAAGCTCCGATTCCCACATAAAGCGTATCAATATCGGGGAACAGGTTAAGGGCATTTTTGACCTGCCGGTCGTCTGTCAGTACCTCTTTGGCCTGAATGCTGCCCACTATACCTGGAGCCGGTAACAGGGTTAATCGACCGTCGATTAACTGGGACAGGCGGCGTGAAATGTCGGCGGCATGGGCCTTCGCTTCCGGTGGACCGACCCCTCCGAGGGTCTGGATCACGTGCGAATCTTTAATTGATTTGGGCTGCATAGCATCGATCATCGCCTGTAGAGTGGTACCCCAGGTTACTCCTATTCGATCTCCCTCATTTATAGTTCGGTGCAGGTATTCGGCACTTGTTGATCCGATCTGGCGTTTAATGACATCTGGTGACATCTGATCATCCGACTCAACCAGCAAGACCTCTTTGAGATCAAACTTTTCTTCCAGGGCATTTTCAAGTTCTACAAAATTGCCGTTGGGATTGACCACTGATATCTGTACGATACCTTGTTTGCGTGCCTGCTTAAGAAGTCGCGAGACTTTGGGACGTGACAGGTGCAGGCGTTCGGCAATCTGTTGTTGGTTATAGTCTTGATTATAGTAGAGGGAGCTTACCTTGCTCAGCAGGCGGACATCTATTGAATTACGACTTTTGGACATGAAATATTAAAGTTTAATTGTAGCTTGAATTCGATGTTCAACGGTAGTATCCGATTCCGACGTGGTGTCAATAAAGAGACAACAGTGTTATGATTCTACTTTTATCTCTTTCGAGGTTGGCTTAAAAATATTTCAAGATTATCCCTTCTCTAAATTTACAATTTCTTTTGAAGCAATAAACAGGCTGTTTTCGGAAAAAATAAATTTCAGCTTGTGTTTGTAAATCATTTTCTTAATTTAAGATAACAAAAATTCATACATGAACATATGTTCATTAGTATTTGATAAGGAATACCAGGTAGATGGCCTGAATAAAAAAACAATAAAATGGTGAATCGACTTACCGGGATGGTATAAGTCTGAAATAAATACAAAAATAATGAGGGGATGTTCTGATGGTTGAAATATCAAAACCCGGCAAATGGAATGATAACGTTAACGTTGAACCTTGCATTCTTTGGTCCAGGCTGAGAGAAGGCGACAAGGAAGCCGTATCAAAGCTGTTTTGTATGTACTATACCCAGCTTTACCACTATGGTTATAAGATGGTTCCACAGGCCGAGCTGATCAAAGATTGCATCCAGGAACTATTTCTGTCAATCTGGAATGCTCGTGATGGTATTAGTGATCCATATTCAGTAAAAGCTTACCTGCTGTCGTCATTTCGGAGGATTATTCTCAGAAAGGTGAAGAAGGATCGTAATCGGGAAAAAAGAAACCAGATGTACCATGACAATTTCATCTGGGAATCTGCCAATATCGAGGAACTATTGATCCGGTTTGAAACCGAGAAGGAACTGAATGAAGAGCTGGTAAACGCTATCGAGTCCTTGAGTAAAAGACAGGCGGAAGCTATTTTTTTAAAATATTATCAGGGCTTGACAAATGACGAAATAGCTCGGGTAATGGGAATTAATAAGCAGAGTGTTTATAACTATGTTTCGGAGGCTATATCCGACATGCAGACTTATATTAGAAGTACTGGTATGGCCGCATAATTTGAGTTAGGGGGGGATTTTACAAACTCGTTATTTTGCTCAATCTGTGTGTTTTTGTATTACGAAAGTCTTCGGAATTAAAAACCCTTGGTTTTTCAAAGCTCTCTTATACCAAATAGTGTCTATATAGATTAAAAATAGTAGGTTCCAATA
>JBEPXS010000361.1:0-3579 GCA_041641755.1 Balneolaceae bacterium | reverse complement strand
AAAATATCTTGTGGAGCCCCGACATGTTGAATTTCAGATTATTGCTGATGAACACGGTAACGTACTCCATGTTTATGATCGTGAATGCTCAATTCAGCGTCGTCATCAAAAAGTAATTGAAGAGGCTCCATGTGCTATTCTTACTCCGGAATTACGCGCAGAAATGGCGGACGCGGCAACAGCTGCGGCCAAAGCGTGCGACTATGTAGGAGCGGGTACTATCGAGTTTTTGGTGGATAAAGACCGGAATTTTTATTTCCTGGAAATGAATACCCGTCTGCAGGTTGAACATCCTGTAACAGAACTTATATCCGGGCTGGACCTGGTTCGCCTTCAAATCCTGGTTGCTGAGGGAAGGGAACTCCCCCTTAAACAGGATGATATTAAAAAGGAAGGACATGCCATCGAATGTCGCATTTATGCAGAAGATCCCCGTGATAATTTTTTACCCAGCACCGGAACGTTGAGCAAGCATCGTATCCCTTCCGGTAATGGTATCCGCGTAGACGCTGGCATTGAAGAAGGACAGAGCGTGACCATTAACTACGATCCGATGATATCCAAGTTGTGCAGCTACGGTAAAGACCGCGATGAGGCGATACGACGTATGCTACGTGCATTGGATGAATATGAAATCGCCGGTTGCCGCACCACTATTCCTTTCTGTCGTTATGTGCTAAATCATGAAGCATTCCGTAATGCGGAATACGATACCCACTTTGTACCCGATCATTTTGATCCAGCCGGGTTAGATAAAACAGATGGTGAGTTTGAACAGATCAAATCAATCGCTGCTACACTTTTAAAAAGAGAACAGGACGGCCAAAATTCGGACGGGGAGTTTAAAAAAACGGCCCTCTCCGGGAACTCACAGTCGCTTTGGTGGAAAAAACGCCAAAACAGTTAACCCCTTCAATTAAAATTTATGTTACATGAAAACACTGGTTCGCTTTGAAGAGCTTGGAATGGTTTTGCTTGCCATCGTCCTTTTTTCAACTACCGGCTATCCATGGTGGCTGTTTATTGTTTTAATTCTGCTACCGGATATCTCTATGGCTGGCTACATGGTTAACAACAGGTTTGGAGCATGGATCTATAATCTGGTTCATCATAAAGGTACGGCAATCGGGATATACCTCGTTGGTTACTATTTTGTTGATCCGTTAACCCAAATGATCGGCATCATCCTGTTTGCCCACTCTTCGATAGATCGCATATTTGGTTACGGCTTAAAATATCCAGACTCTTTTTCGCATACACACCTTGGATGGATCGGAAAAGTAGATGAAAAAGAATGATTGCAAAGGATTTATTCAGGGATTAGCTATAAAGTTTCTTTAGTTTATACAGTTAAATAGTAAAGCAATTACAAACTGAAAAACAAGATCTTGAAAAAAAAGAACGAGGAGCTTTTCAATCAGTTAAAAAAGCTGGATACGGAACAGCGAAACCCTGCAACCAAGGGCATTGACTTGGCCGATGCCCGGGAAATAGCGCGGCTCATCAATGAGGAAGATAAAAAAGTTGCCTACCGGGTGGAGAAAAAGATCGACCAGATTGCGGAGGCAATTGAACTGGTAAAAAAGGCTCTTCAACAAGACGGGCGTCTTATCTATGCCGGAGCAGGAACCAGTGGCCGCCTTGGAGTTCTCGATGCCGCAGAATGTCCCCCGACGTTCGGATCAGATCCTGAGCAGGTAGTTGGTCTCATAGCGGGAGGAAAGGAAGCTATGTTCGTAGCCCAGGAGGGGGCGGAAGATTATGAAGAAAACGGGGCAGAGGCGATGGATGAAATCAGCCTTGCATCCCCTGACGTTTTATGTGGGCTCGCAGCAAGCGGACGCACTCCCTATGTGCACGGAGCCATAAAAGAAGCCCGTAAACGAGACTGTAAAACGATTTTTGTGACTACCGTACCAAGTGACCAGTTAAGTCTCAATGTAGATGTACTGATCGATGTACCGGTAGGTCCGGAAGTAATAATGGGAAGTACCCGTATGAAAAGTGCCACAGCCCAGAAAATGGTTCTCAACATGATTACCACCGGTGCAATGATTCGTCAAGGTAAGGTCTACGAAAATGTAATGGTAGATCTGATGCTAACCAATAAAAAGTTGCGGGAGCGGGCCAAGCGTATCATCATGAATTTTACCGATCTTGATTACCAGCAGGCAGCGGATAAACTTGACCAGGCGGGTGGCCATGTTAAAACCGCTTTATTGATGGCACTTGGTGATATCTCTCGTGAGAAATCGCAGGAGCTTCTTAAATCGCACAATGGTTTTATCAGAAAAGCGTTTATAAGTTTAGAACAAAACCAGTGACCATATGCGAACCTTTTTGAGTGTACTTAACTGGATCTGGTGGACGGTATGCTTTGTTTCTTTTTTTCTCTTGGTTACTCTTGCTTTTGTATTAACATTGCCATTTGACCGCCACCGCCAGCTGCCCAATAACATCCTTAAGGGGCTCGGGTTTTGCATAATCAAGATAAATCCGGGATGGAAAGTCAGGATCAAAGGGACGGAAAACTACAAGGCGGACAAACCCACAATTTTTGTTGCTAATCATCAAAGTTTCCTGGATATGCCACTCACTTACCTGTTACCGTGGACTATGAAGTGGGTATCCAAAAAAAGTCTCTTTAAAATACCGATATTGGGATGGATCATATACATGACAGGACACCTTGGAATTGATCGTAAAAGCCTGAGATCGGTAAAGTTGTTGGACAAGCTTGTAGAACCGATACAGGACGGAATTCCGGCAATGTTCTTTCCCGAGGGCACCCGAACTGAGACAGGAGAAATCGGACGTTTTAAGGATGGAGCATTTACGATGGCACGGGAATATAATTTCCAAATACAGCCACTCGTTTTAGAAGGTGGACATGAGGCTATGCCTCCGGGCACATGGAAGTTTAATTTTAATCAATATTTCTATGTGTCTGTACTTAAGCCTGTTGATCCTGACAATTTTGATTCGGTTGATGAGTTAAGAGAACATGTTCGCAGCAAACTAAAAAGTGAATTGAGAAGTCTCAGAGAATATTCCAATCAAGTTAAAGCGGCTTAAAAGCAGGTAACCGGTGATAAAAGAGTTAAAAGAAATATTGAATGCATTGCCATATAAGCTCAGGATTATGGGCTGTATAGCAGTTGCCGAACTGCTGATACTGATGCTGGTTCTTTTTTGGCCTGTGGAAGAAAAAAAGATAAATACATTCCAGGATATTGAACCAATCGAGGATGCCATTGCGATAGAGGATGTACAAATTACCACCCAGCGTAGCTCACCTCCACCGCCACCTACGCCACAGGTTCCCGTGCCCGTTCCCAACGATGAGATTATTGAACAGGAACCCATTGTGCTAGAGGATCTCGATATACAGGAATGGGCAAAAACTCTTGAGGTGCAGGGAAGAGGACCAGGTGGGAATTCAGATCAGGTTGCAGCTAATCCGGCACAATCGCCAAGCTTGGTTAGAATCGTAGAACCGACCGTACCCCAGGAGGCTAAAAAAGCTAATATAAAAGCAGAAATATGGGTCAGCTTCCTTGTAAATACTGAAGGAAATGT
>JBEPXS010000360.1:0-3582 GCA_041641755.1 Balneolaceae bacterium | reverse complement strand
CTGGCTGATATTTGTAAAAAGTTAGGACTGCAGGAAAAATAATTCACAATATTCTTTTGTGAATGCTGTTATATAGTCTCTAGTAACAATGGATTAATAGTATTTGTTTATTTCCCTAGTTAACATTATTTCCATTAATCCCTGAAAGGGAGCAGGCTGAAACCCTGCTCCCTTTTTTCTTTTTTGCTATTCTACTCTATTCATAGCGAACAGCTTCAGCCGGTTCTACCTTTGAAGCACGTTTGGCGGGATACCAACTGGCGGCCAGGCAGAGTAGCAGCGTACCTACCAAAATAATGCCTACATCCAAAAAGTCGATACTTGCGGGATAGGCATCTATTATAAATGCAGAAGATAGTTTAATTAATCCATACTCCTTTTGTAACCAGCTCAGCAATAGCCCGAGGGAACCGCCGATGCCACAGCCGATCAGCCCGATATAGATCCCCTGCTTCACAAAAATACGTTTAATTTTATCCGGGGATAATCCCATGGTGGAGAGTATGCCGATATCCCGGTTTTTCTGGATCACGATCATCGTCAATGAGCCCACAATATTTAGCACCGCTACCAGTACAATAATCATCAGTATGATATAGGAGCCCCATTTCTCCAGCAGCATTACATCATAAAGGGGTTTTTGCAGATCGTACCAGGTAGAAATCTTATACTTCGGCCCAAGCATATTTTGAATCTCTCCCTTGAGTGATTCAGCAAGGTCGCTATTGGTCAACCGCAAATCGATGCCGGTTATCGTGTTTCTAAAATCGAATAGTCGTTGTGCTGCTTCCAGTTCAATATATACAACCGGTTCGCTTACAACCTGCTGCATAAAATAGGAACCCCGAACCTGGAACCTGTAAATTCTCGGAAAGGAGAATTGGGTCAGTGACTTTCGCATCCCTTCCGCACTGAGCAGGGCAACCTGATCTCCCACATGCAGATTCAGCTGATTGAGCTGCCGTTCACTCATTACAAGCCCGGGATGTTTGTTACGTACCTCCAGATCGAAAGCTCCGCTGGTAACCATGTTATCGGCCTGATTTAATCTAAAAAAATCATCTTTCCGGATGCCCCGGATCTCTACAACCTGGTCTTGCCTCCTGTTCTGTGCCAGTAGTGCCTTATCTGAAATGTATGGAGCGGCAACTGTTACCTCCGGTATCGATTCCAACTCTTTAATTATTTCCGGGTTGTACACAAGCTCGGTAGAGGCCACAGACTCTATACGGATGTCGGGATCGTAAGAAAGCAGTAATCCTTTAATGACATCAAAAAAACCATTAAAAACCGACAGTACTACAATAAGTAAAGCGGTGCCGATGGTTATACCCGTAATACTGATAATGGTAAGAGTGGATATCAGTGAGATACGCTTTTTAGAAAACAGATATCTCCGTGCTATGTAACTGGTGCTTTCCATGAAGCCAAAGATAGGGAATATGTGGCATGGTTCAATTCATTAATTTTCACTGAAAGAAGGCTTAAAAAAACAAGGGTTTTACAAAAGTCTCTGCCATTTTTAGTGTATCCCTTCCCTATAAGTAAATATGGTGTTGAACCGAACAGCATTGTTTTTAGAAATAAAATGAAGGAGTAACCAGCAATAATCGTCAACTAACGCTCTGATGCATTTTTATCATCCTCATTTTTAACTGGTATATCCACCGAAGAACGAACATGCAAATCGCGCTGGGGAAATGGAATTTCCACCCTGTGTTCCCTGAACTTGCGTACGATAGCCTGGTTCAGCTCATTGCGGACATTCGGATGATGTTTAACATCTCCAATCCAGGTTCGTAGTTGCATATTCCATGCTGAATCTCCAAAACCTGTAAGATGAACCTGGGGCTCCGGATTTTTCAATACCGTACTGTTTTCTTCTCCTACTTCCTGCAGGCACTGCAAAACTGTTTCAAGATCTGATCCATATGCCACTCCAACTTCTACATCAACCCGGAAGGTGGGATCACCATGAGAATAGTTGATGACATTCTGGGAGACGAACTCCGAGTTGGGAACAATAATCGATATGTTATTCATCGTCCTTATTTTTGTAGCCCTGATGTTTATTTCCGTAACATCTCCCTCTATATCACCCACCATTACCCGGTGGCCAACGCTAATAGGCCGTTCAAAAAGTATAATCAGCCCTGAAATAAAATTGGAAGTAATATTCTGCAACCCAAACCCGATCCCTACCGAAAGCAGTCCAAAAATAACAGCCAGACCACTAAGATCTACACCGATAAACTGAAATGAGATCAACGCACCAATAACAATAATGGAATACTGCGAGATTCGGGAAAGTGTATAGCTGGTCCCCTCATCTATTTTAAATCGTCTTAAAATTCGCCGATTTAACGCCCTCCTTACCATTACGCCAAGGACGATGAAAGCCGTGATAAAAAACACGAAAATAACCACAGACATAACCGTGACGGGCGTATCCTTTATCTGGAATAAAACAAAGTTGAGGATCCGGTCTATATAAATTAAAACATCAGTCCAGGTCATAATATCTATTACTTATTTAGAAGCTGTACGATACAGAAAATTGGAAGCGGGTACAAGAATTCAGAATTAGAAATATTTCCGGTACTAATTTAAAGAGGTAACTGAAATAACAAGTATCCAAAAATTGAATGTACTGCCCTTTTGCGCTATCTTCTCACCTCAAAAAACTAACCATAATTTATTTATTCCAAAGACATGCGAATTATCATCTTCGGCCCTCCCGGTGCAGGTAAAGGAACCCAGGCAAGTAGGATTGCTAACGAGTATGAGATACCTCATCTATCAACCGGTGAAATATTCCGAACAGCAATCAAGAACGAAACGAAGCTGGGCAAAAAAGTAAAATCAATCCTTGATGCTGGTGAACTTGTACCGGATGAAACCGTCGTTGACTTAGTTGAGGAAGAGCTTAAGAAAAAAAAATACGAGGGTGGCTATATCTTGGACGGCTTTCCGCGTACTCTGGCGCAAGCTAAAGCATTTGACAGCTTCCTGGATTCAAATAATGAAACACTGGATTCTTTCCTGGTACTGGAAGTCCCCGAAGAAGAGCTCGTAAAACGAATATTGAGCCGCGGTGAAGGGCGTTCTGACGATACTGAAGAGGGGGTTAAAAACCGTCTTGAAGTATACCATAATGAAACCGCACCCGTCCTCAAGCATTACGACGAAAAAGGTAAAGTTCAACGTATTGATGGGATGGGATCTATTGACGATATTTTTGGCCGAATAAAAGAAGCACTCCAAAACTAGTTTAATAATTAAGTGGTTTAATTCCCCGATCTTCTGGTCGGAAATGACAAATAAAGTTTGCGGTGCAAAGTCGGATTGATACCCCGATGGCTCTACCTCGTGGTATTTTATTGTGAACTCGGTTTAGGAACTCAATGGAATCTACGTTCACTCATCACCAGAAGCCATTCTGTTGGTATTCCTTTTTTGAACGAGGACATCCATCGGTGGACGTACTTTTAGAACGTTTACCAAAAGCCTCGCCGCCCTTGAAAATAATCAAAACTAATGATAGCAAAAGATTAATCCCTGGCCTTCTCATTGTCCTGTCCT
>JBEPXS010000359.1:0-3595 GCA_041641755.1 Balneolaceae bacterium | reverse complement strand
ATATCCATTATCTTAATTCAGCGAGAGTTCTAAATAAGAAAAGAAGTAAATACTATCACCCTCCCCAGTCATCTCGAGTGGAGCCTGCGGAATGAGAGATCTTTGTACCTGAGGGTACCCCATTTCAACAAAGATTTCTCTCTCAAATGTTATCGGGACAAGATAACTCCTCAACAGGGTTTAAAAGTATGCCTTGATTTCAGAAATTATATCGAACTGTCGTTATTTTAAAGAGATATAGATGTCTACCTCTGCATCATTCCAGTTCTGGCTTCTTTCGTCATAAATTTCGAAGTCTGTATTGTACGCTCGATCTAAATTCGAATTCCAAATTGTTTCCCAGGTATTAGCAATACAGTCAGGCATTTCACCTTTGGCCGTAACTTTATGATAGGTGCCTGCTGGTATTGTGAGGGAATCCATGCCAGTCGGTACTACAGTATCTTTGTTTACCTTACAGCCTATGAAATATGAAAAGGGCTGGGTATAATCACCTTCATAGTCATGATATACAGCTAGAATCTCATTGGTCCGCTTACCGGGTATTTTTTTGAAATATTCATTCTTTTCAAATTTTTGCCACAAGTTACCACAATCAATATTTGATTGATTATTTGTATTAGTTGTTTTTTCCGGTAAAGCCAGTCCTGTTAGGTGGATATCACTAATCCTTATTTTCATGTTTTTAATTGTTTAATTGGTTATTAGTTGGATACATTGGCATTCGTTCAGTACGATGCAGGGTGATAATGCCATAGGCCGCCGCCGGTGGAATGATGGTAGCTTCAAATATTATTTCTTGCTGATCGTAGCTCATTTCAATAGATTTTCCGTACTGCTGACCGTCGTATGAAATAGCCCCCGGAATAAAGAACAGATGATTTTCATCAGGATAATAATCCACATCTGAAACTATCCGGGAGAATGTTTCCCCTCCGCGTTCTTTTCCGTACGACCAGACTTGTTTTACTGTCATATTCTGTTTATCGATCTCATATTCAACCGCCCGGCTGTAAAGATTGTTGCCGGTGTAATTTCGGTTATCTCCATTGTCGAAGAGGATAAGATCTCCATCTGGCATTACCTGTGGCGCGTGTTGGTACCAGGGCCATTCAAAGTCAGGGTGATTATCATCCCCAAGCTTTACGGCTTCATCTGTTATAGGGTCACCGTTACTATCAAGCGGTTGTAGCAAAAACTGGTTTAGATCGGTACCATTGCCGGAGGTTTCCCAGCCTTTGTGCGGGGCCAAAATCCAAACCACTTCGTTGGATTCATTCAACTTGACAACACCCTGTGTTCTCCCCGATACAATGATTGTATTGTCGCTCTCATCATATTCTATTGCATTTGCATGGAACCAGTCAACCGATATATCAGCAATGTCGGTGTCCCAGACGGTACGCGTTTGATCAAGCGATTGCCTGAGATCCCAGATATTTATGATACTGCCTGAGGTGCGATCAATCTCAATGATGTGATCTTCCACCGTTAAAGCCCCTTCTTTATTTACAGTAACCAGGAAGTTGCCGTTGGGTTTTTCTGAAACCTCATGATGGAAACCAAACCCTGGCATATCCCAGCTGTTGACAACATTGCCCAGCATATCGATTTCGTAGATCTTATCTGTGTCGCCATCTCCGAAATACAGGTTGCCGTTCCGGAGTCGTTCCATACCATCATCATAAAAAAGGCTTGCCAAATCAGGGTGGCTGCTGTAATCAAGATACCAGCGAATATCGCCAAAGGAATCAAACATGAAAGGCCGTTGTGGGGTCCTGGTGCCTCCAGGAGCATGTCCGAAATAACTAACAAAGGTAAGGCCGTCCACCATCTGACTTCTGTTGGCGGTCTCAATTTCAATATCCGGCATATCGCTGATTAATGGCTCAGTTTTTATTTCGTACTCCTTGTTACCCAATTCTTGTCCATTCTGATCAAAAAATGTCAATTCTACTGTATTATTGTGGTTTGGGTAGAGACCGAGTACCGGTATCTGGTGGTTTGAGGCAACATTTTGGAATTCGTGAATGATGTTGGATTCGCTACCGTTTTTACCAATTATTCGCGATGTGACACGTACTCCTTTAGAGGTTTCAAGCTCAATTGTAGCGGTTAGTGGCGCTACTCCGGTAGGGTTCAGGCTAACTGCATCATTGAGGATTTTAACATCGGGTCCAAGTGGGCCGGTTGAGTTGTCTTTACAACCCGTTAATAGTACAATGTGAATTCCTAAAAGTATGAACAGAAAACGGAATAAAATTTTCATAAGCTCTTTTGAAGTAAATTATGTTTATTTCTCCATTAAGAATTGCCGAAGGCGAAGTCTTCAAGAGAACAATACCGGAAAATGTTATGTAATTCATCTTTTATATTAGGGAATAGAAAAGGTATTTTGAAAAACAATGTTTAGAGTTCAAGACACCATATTATCTGAAGAAATAGCTACAGCACGGTTTGCTTGTGACCTCACGCGCTGCAAAGGCTCTTGCTGTGTAGTGGGAGATGCGGGAGCACCAGTCGATGAAAAAGAGATACCGGCTTTAAATAAGGCTTACCGTTTCCTTAAGGATGAGCTTAATTCCGAAGCGAAAGAAACAGTAGAACAAGAAGGCTTGATCCAGGAAGATGAACAAAGTGGATACAGGTTATCGTGTATAGATAGCGGGGAGTGTGTTTTTGTCAAATATGATGAACAAGGTGTAGCAAAATGTGCCATCCAGGAGGCATTCGATGAGGGACGTTTCGACTGGGAAAAACCGATGAGTTGTCACCTTTTCCCAATTCGGCTAAAACAGGTTGAGGGGTTCGAGTATGCAAATTTTGAATACCTGCCCAACATCTGCAGTGCTGGTTGTGCACGTGGTAAGAAGGATGGGATTTGGTTATCGGATTTTTTGAGGGAACCGCTGATCCGACGCTATGGAAAAGAGTGGTATACCGATTTTAAACAGGCTTGTCGAGAAGTACGAGTAAATCAAGAAACGGTTGACGTATGCTGAAAACCGGACAAAGCCAAAAAATGAATCAGAAGCAGTCGCAGCAACAGCGGCTGTCACCACAGCAGATACAGTATATCAAGCTGCTTCAGCTGCCAACTGTTGCTCTGGAACAGCGTATCAAAGAAGAGATGGAGATAAATCCATTACTGGAGGAAGCAGAACCCGAAGGTCTGCAAACCGAGGAACGACTGGAATCACCAGAGGATTGGGAAGAGAAAACGGAAGATAGCGAAGAACTTGAACCGGTCGACCAAAATGAAGAGGTGGACTGGGAAGAGTTCATGCAGAACACCGAATATGACGGAGAAAATTATGGCGGTTATTCCGGTAGTTCCGGGGGCAACGAGGAGTGGCGCGACCTCCCCAATCCATATCACGAATCGCTGTTGGAAGAGCTGGAGCAGCAGGTAGGACTACTGGACTTGAATGAAAATGAAAAACTGATTGCCGATCAGATACTGGGATCGCTCGATCAGGATGGATATTTCAGGCGGGACCTGGAGGCAGTGGTCGACAACATCGCCTTTAACGAGGGAGTGTTAACCTCTGAAGAAGAGGTGGAAAGGGTAAGAAAACAGATCCAGCGACTCGAT
>JBEPXS010000358.1:0-3624 GCA_041641755.1 Balneolaceae bacterium | reverse complement strand
CACATATTAAATTCATTGGTGATTGTTGCTGCTTCCGTCCGCACAGATAGCAGTGAGGTCATGAAATACCGGAAAAAATACTCATATCCCTTTGAGTTTGTGGATGGAACAGCGTTCTATCAACGGATGAATTTGCCGGGCATACCCAGCCAGGTACTCTTTAATCCCGGGGGAGATATTGTAGCTACCTTCGTGGGCTATACCGGTCCCAACCATTACGACAGTTTGCAAACCGTTATGTATAATGAGTGATTCCCAAACAAGCTGGATGATTGTAAATGGTCAGTTTCACCACCAAGGTGAAAATTTACTACCTGTTGACTCACGAGCAGTTCGTTATGGTGACGGCTGTTTTGAAACGCTACGATCATATCAAGGTAAATTCTTTAAGCTCGAGTCTCATCTCGAACGTCTCAGGCAGGGTCTCAAGTATCTTCAGATACAATCTCCTTTTAAGATTAGATCGGATGAAGTGAAGGAAAAACTACGGGTTCTTATCGAGAAGAATAAGTTAACTGAGAAAGATGCAGTAGTACGTCTCCAGGTCTGGCGGACGGGGGAAAGAGGATACAGCATCTCCGAAGATGCAGGAGCAGGATATTGCATTTCGGTATCTCCTTTACCCAACCTGCCGGCTTCCGTTTCACTGGCTACAGTTTCCACACGCCGTATACCAGCAGAGGCTGTAAATCCTAAGTATAAGCTATCCAATAGTATTAATTACATAAGAGCAGCCTCAGAGGCTGCTGCAAGGCAAGCTGATGATGCATTGTTGCAAACGGTGGAGGGATACATTTCGGAAACAACGATTGCTAATATTTTTTGGGTTAATAATGACACTGTTTTTACTCCTTCCGAAGAATGCGACATCCTGCCAGGCATTACACGAAATATTCTGTGTAATATAATTCAGCAGGAACTTGATATATCGGTGGTCAAAGGAGCATTCAGGCCCAATGAACTTCAAAACGCGAAGGCCGCTTGGATTTGCAATTCAGTGCGCGAAATTGTTGAAATACGAAGCCTTGATGGCCATCAGTATGCACGAAAACACCCTTTTTTTTCGGAACTAAAAAAGGCCTTTAACTCATATAAAAATAAAGAGTTAAATTAACATATGGCAGCAGCCGATGGTGAGCATATCGATCTTGGAAGTTTGATTCCGATGCTCCAGCAAAGGGGATCCGTTGTTCTGCTCGAATCCCAGTCGTATGCACATCCCGCAGCCCGAAAAACATTTCTGGCAGCGCATCCTTTGGCTACCCTGAAGGCATATGGCAACAGGGTGATTTGTAAACGAGCAGGAAAAACAATTGAAAAAAAAGATGCAGATCCGTGGAAAGAGCTCAAAAGGTTCCGGGAACTATCAGGCGGGTGGTTGTTCGGATACTTGGGCTACGACCTGAAAAACAACCTGGAACAGCTCTCTTCTGAAAATCCAGATCCGGTAGGAGCTCCTGATCTTTTCATGATGGACCCCGGCCTGTTGATTGAAATAACACCCGGTGGCTGGACTGTTCTCAAAGGAGAGATAAGTCCTGAGAATTTTAATATTCAAGGAGAACATTTTACCAAGGGATATTCTATCGATAAGTTCGTTCCAAAAGTAAGGGAGCAGGACTACCTTGGAATGATTCGTCGAGCAAAAGAAGATATCCGGGATGGCCAATATTACGAAATAAACCTCTCACATCAGATGTCCGGTTTGTTTTCCGGGGAACCTTTTGCCCTGTACAGGGATATGAAACAGGCGGGTCCGGTTCCGTTTGGAGCCTATCTGTTTCTTGGAGGAACCTCTGGGGAATTTAGTATTTGTAGCGCATCTCCAGAGCGCTTTTTGGCCAAAGAGGATAACCGCGTTTTTTCGCAGCCAATAAAAGGGACAATACATCGGGGAGCGACCAAGCTGGAAGACCGTGAGCTGAAACAATGGCTTAAGGCCTCAGATAAGAACAAGGCAGAGAATCTGATGATTGTGGACCTGGTTCGCAATGATCTTGGCAGAATAGCCCAGCCCGGATCAGTGAAGGTTTCGAATTTGTTTGAAGTTCAATCTTTTGAAACTGTACACCAGATGGTATCTACGGTAGAGGCAATAGCCGGTGACCAGAATCCAGTTGACATAATCAAGGCCTGTTTTCCAATGGGATCTATGACAGGAGCGCCGAAGATAAGGGCTATGCGGGCTATCGAAGAGCTGGAGAATTATCGGCGCGGTATTTATTCCGGGGCAATTGGTTACCTGACACCTGGGGGTGATTTTGATTTTAATGTTGTCATACGAACTGCTATAATAAACAGGGATCAGCTTTTTTATTCAGTAGGTGGAGCAATCACCAGCGATTCACATCCGCAGGAAGAGTGGAAAGAAACACTAGTAAAAGCCAAAGCTTTAACATTGGCAGTTCCAAAAGATGAAAAATTTGAGTAGAAATATTGATTTCAAGTCATTATTGTGTGTAAGTATGTAAATGTAAGCGCTTTAATTTTAAATGGATGGAATAAATAGATGGCAAAAAGCACAATATATGATATAGCCAAAAAGGCGGGAGTCAGCATTGCCACCGTTTCCAGGGTGATGAATAAAAGTGATGGGATTGCCGATAAAACCCGGGAAAAAGTTCTGAAAGTGGCTGACAAGCTTGGTTATCATCCACAGGCCTATGCACAGGGACTGGCACGGAAAAAGAAAAATATCATTATGGTCGTGGTTCCCGTTCTTTCCAACTATTTTTTCATGGAGGTTTTGGCGGGTATACAGGACGAAATATCAAATTACAACTATGATCTGAACATCTTTAATATCAAAAATGATGGTGCCACCGGCATGTTTGAACAGGTGGATAACATCATAAAACGGGGATGGGCCGACGGATATATTTTTATCTCTACCCATATGCGGGATAATCAGCTGAAGCAGCTTCAAAAATATGAGATGCCCATTACACTCATCGACGAAGATTATCCTGAAATAGACTCAATTACTGTTAATAATGAGCAGGGAATCCAAATAGCTATGCAGTACTTTTTGGATGAGGGGTATAAACGGATTGGTATGATTAGTGCGCTTAAATCCTCAAAGCCAGGGGAACAACGGATTGAAGGGTATAAAAAAGCATTAAAAAATGCTGGTGTTGCAGTTGATGAGTCTCTTATTGTAGCTGGTGATTCCATGTATCGCGATGGCTTCTCAGAGCAAAACGGTTATGAAGCGATGCAAAAATTACTGGAGCTGCCCGAACCACCGGAAGCATGTTTCTGCTCGTCGGATATCCAGGCGGTTGGTGCTATGAAGGCAATGACAGAGAATGACTTTCATATTCCCATTATCGGCTATGATGATATTACTATTTCAAACTATATCGGACTATCAACGATTCGGCAGCCTATGTATGATATGGGAGTTTACGCCACCGGGCGCCTTATGAAAAGGATGAAGGAACCCGGTTTAAAACCAAAGCAGAAAGTTTTTTCTCCGGAATTGGTATTACGTTCAAGTGTGGAATCTATTCCGAATAAAACGAAGTAGACAAAAATAATTTTTAAAGTCTGGAGGTCTTTTTTTGAATCAAAAGCGAAAGCGCTTACATTAGCAGTCGTATCGTGTAGATTAGGTCAGCTAGG
>JBEPXS010000357.1:0-3674 GCA_041641755.1 Balneolaceae bacterium | reverse complement strand
TCTCAAAGAATTGATTTTCCTTTTTCAATCTCTGATCCAACACTTCGGCCTGGGCCTGAAGTTGACTTTTCTGGGTTTTCAGATCAATCAGCTTCTGTTGTATTTGATTAATACTTTGGGAGGTACCTTCTTCCGAACCGGATAACATTCCCGTAAAAGAACCATCTTCAGAAGTAAGTTCTTCAGTAATTTTATTGATTTCTCCCTTTAGATATTCGATCTGTTCATTAAGTTTTCGAAAACTTGGCGGAGGATTTTCACTGTTTCTTAATTTTGGATTTTTTGAAATCATCAGCGTCTTTTTAGTCTGAAGCTCGGCCAGTTGATATTGGTAGCGGTCAAGTAATGGTCCGGAAGCGTTCGAATATTTCTCAGAAAGTCCCGGCTTCAGATTATTTAGCCGATTCTCATATTCCTTTATAGCTTCATTAACCGCCACCAAATCTGTTTTTACACCCTGCCGTTCAGACTCCAATTCTGACAGGCGACCAATCAACTGCTCGGTCTGCGCATTAACTTCGACAACATTGTTGCGATTCATAAAACTGCGCAGGCTCTGCTCAGAACCCTCGAGTTTGTCTTTCAATCTATTGCGTTCCTGGTCCAAAAACTTCACGGCCGAATTGGCTGTTTCCCTGTTTCTTCTTGTGGAAGTTTTACGATAGGTTTCCATGGCAAGGTTAACCAGATGCGCTGCTTCCTGCGGAGAGCGACTTTCGTAAGCCACCTGGATCAGATCCGCATCCCTGTTCACCTGGGTAAAAGTGATGCTTTTTCGAATTCGTGTGGCAACGGTATCCCGGCTGACAATTGTTGAGTCTTCAGGATATTTTTTCCAGAGAACGGGATAGGGTTTTCCACTCTTTAAGTTTGGATCCTCAAGCAGCTTATCTGCCATGTTTAAGGAAATTTGACGAGAGCGCAAAAATTGCAGCTCATTTGATAATGTACTGCTGTTGCCTATGCCGTAAGTCTTATTTAACAGATCCGTTAACTCATTTCCCTGCTGGGATACCTTTTGGGGAGATTCATTGATCATGAGGGAACCAGTACTTTGATATATACGAGGAGCATAATGACTCCATGCCAGCGCGGCCGCCATACATACAAAGATCGTTGAGAGGATAAACCCCTTATAATGCTTAAAGGCTACAAAAAGCATCTTTAAGCTAATCTTATTGTTAAAAGCATTACCGCCACTGTGGGGCCTGTTATTTTCGGCTGGATAATTCCTTGAGTTATTGTAATTAGGATTTCTGTTGTCCATAAGTTCAAGCTCTCAGTTTTGATTTACTTTGTTGGAAGGAATTCCAAATAGGGGATTGAATACCTCTCATTAGACACAACTTTTTTAAATCTTCTTTTTGACTATTTGTTTCGAACCAATTCACATTATTTGTTTTTGCGAAAAAGATGAGGGGACCATATTAGTACTCGCTGTGATGGTGTACTTAACTAAATGGATTCGACTCGTTTTAAGAATTCTGCCAAAAACAGGTTCGATCTTAATCGAGTGATATATAGAGTAGGTACAGCCATAACAATGATGAATACCTGTTTGTAGTGGAAGGATCTGTTTTTTCAACTTTTTGCGGAATGGAAATACCTTTTTATTTGATTATACAAAACGAACAAGTTGGTAGGGTTTAAACTTGCTATAAGTTTCGCGGACTGATGAACCACAACCAGAAGAGCCTGCTTGACCGTTACGTTCCCATAACTGACTGGCTACGAAATTACCAGACTTCCGATTTCAATCACGATATTCGTGCCGGACTTACAGTTGGAGTTTTGCTTATTCCACAAAGTATGGCCTATGCCATGCTTGCCGGTCTCCCTCCTGTGTATGGACTTTATGCCTCCATTGTACCTTTGGCAGTTTACGCTACCTTGGGAACTTCCCGACAGCTCAGCATAGGACCGGTAGCAATACTATCTATTTTGGTAGCCTCCGGTATTGGTTCCCTGGCTTCTCCAGGCAGTGATGAATACATACAACTGGTCCTGGCCGTTGCATTTTGGGTGGGGGTGACCCAGTTTTTGATGGGAGTTTTTCGGCTTGGATTTCTGATGAATTTTCTCTCCAAACCTGTGTTAAGCGGATTTACCTCTGCGGCTGCTTTTATAATTGGTTTTAGCCAAATTGGTAACCTTCTGGGTATTGAGCTACAACGAAGTAAATACATATTCGTTGTAGCAAGTGAAGCTTTCTCAAAACTGGATCAGTTGAATGTGCCAACCCTTGTCATCGGTAGTGGATGTATTGTGTTTATCCTGATCCTGAAAAGGTGGAAGCCCAAATTACCGGCCCAACTCATTGCTGTAGTTATTGCCATTGCTATGGTTTCGATATTTCAACTGGATAAACAGGGCATTGAAATAGTCGGTAGTGTAAAGCAGGGCTATCCATCACCGATAGTGCCTGATATTACTTCCATACCCTTTTGGAGAATACTACCTACTGTTTTGGCCATTTCATTTTTAGGATTCACACAGTCTATTGCCTTGGCAAAGGCGATGGTCCGTCGAAATCCCGATTATAAGGTAGATTCCAACCAAGAACTGTTCAGCATTGGTCTGTCCAATTTGATTGGGTCATTCTTTCACGCCTATCCTGTTGCGGGTAGTTTTTCCAGGACTGCAGTTAATGATGAGAACCTTGCTAAAACAAGTATTTCGCTGCTTGTGAGTGCAGTGCTTGTTGCCATCACCGTCCTCTTATTAACACCTCTAATCTACTACCTGCCGAATGCTGTTCTTGCTGCTATTATCATAACAGCGGTACCCGGCCTGGTGGAAGTTGGAGAGGCCAGATTTCTCTGGGAGGTCCGCAAACGCGATTTTCTTATTATGATGATTACCTTCCTGGCCACACTGGCACTGGGTATTCTGGAGGGCATCGGTATAGGAGTGCTTATTTCACTGGGCATCGTCATTCACCGAAGCAGCTATCCCAATATTGTAATGCTGGGTCGGCTGCCAGACACCGACCACTATCGAGATCTTGAACGCCATCCGGAAGGATTAACCCAGACCAATACCATTATTGTCCGGATTGACGCCTCTCTCTACTTTTCAAATATTCCCTACTTTAAAGAAAAGCTGGAAGAGCTGGAAATTGAAAGTGGTAAGAACCTCAATCAGGTTATTATTGATGCCATTGGCATCAACGATGTAGATTCAAGTGCGCTGCATGCCCTTAAAGAAGTGGTTGATGAATACCAAAGTCGAGGTATTGATGTAATATTTACCGGTGTCAAAGGGCCTGTTCGCGATATTTTTAGAAGCTCGGGACTTGATGATGTTGTTGGTCCCGAACAGTTCTACCTGGATATTTCGCATGCCGTTGAAAGCTTGGAACATGAAGGAGAAGAGAAATCACATCTTGCTGATGAAAATGAAAATTACGATCAGAATAACACCAGTCCTATTTAACCTGAATGGGGATAAGAACCGAGAGAACCAGTTAATATAGTGTATTCTTTTCCCGTCTTTGAAATTTTTGTTGGTGTTGTGGCCGGAGCCAGAGCGTAAAAAAACATTTCTGTTTGAGTACTGCACCTCCTAACGGCTTTTTGGTGCCCGTTCGTTAGGTCCGACTACAGTCGGGTTTTTCCTCATCGAAAAATAAACATAAGAACAAAAAGGAAACCACTTGGTTTGATGTGTGTCTC
>JBEPXS010000356.1:0-3683 GCA_041641755.1 Balneolaceae bacterium | reverse complement strand
GAGAGCGATCTTTGTTGTAATGGGGTGCCCGCGGATACAAAAATCGCTCATTTCCGCAGACTCCATTCGAGATGACTGGTGGGATAGCATTTATTTCTATTCTTAGTTCGAACTCAGGTTATTTACTGTTGAATGGGGATTCTCATCCACACACTCTGTTTGATAGTCTACAACATAAGTAGAACTCAGTCACCAAGTTTTAAATCTCCTAAATCAAAATGCTTTCTTTCAGCTGAATCGTATCTGAGGACCTTTAACCTATCGACAGTGAATGAATTCTGGTAGGACCTAGAACAATAGTCCATTGCAGCTGCCTCAAAAACAGCAGGTTCAAGTTTTTTTGCAATAGTAAGATGAGGTATACCAAACAGGTAAAAATTCTTTTTGAACCAAAGCTTTTTCTTTATGTGAAAAAGTTTCTTTTTAAGTGGTGTTAACTGCCCGGTTTCCTCAACTTTCAGATATATAACATTGCTGTTTTCGAAACTGCCAAACCCATTTATTTTCAACATGAATGGATCTATCTCAGAAAGGCCATTTTGGAACGTTGACAGCACCTTGTCCTGTCGTTGTTCTAACAACCGAAAATTACAGATCGTAATATGCGGCTTGGAATATTTGCCCTCATAAGGGCCATATTTTGAATAGAACTCTGCTTTCAACTCGTTTACGAACCTGGTAACATCTTCAGGTGGAGAAATGATTACCAAGTAGCCAAACAACCTGTTCCGATTTTGTTGTTGATGTATTAATGTGTTCGGTCGATTCATTGTAGCTCCATAATAAATGTCAGTTGAATAGTGAAACTCAGTTACCGTTTCTACATGGAACCTTATCTCTGTTGGATGAGATTCCTCCATCCCGTCCGCCGGCTGGCGGACTGCAGTCGGAATGACGAAGAGATTTTTTTATTGAGCTTCTCTATGTCCAATGGCGTGATTCCAAGTGGAAAATCGAGCGGTTTTCCCGATTCATAGCCGAGGAATCACCATCCGTATTGAACAAAGTAGTTCCCTGTTAATTTTTGGACTAGGATTCCGCTGGGGGAAACATAAACCGCATATCCATTATCCTAACTCACCTTCATTTAATCCATTCTTACTCCCTATGCGGACCTTATTTAATTTAAGCAAAATACTATTCTCTCTTCCTTCAATTACCAAAAAGAGTATTTTGATCTTTATCTCTCCATTTTGGGATCTTCTGGTCGGACCCGATCTCTTCGTTCAGTTTTTTGATAAAATGAGCCGACAGCTCTGGCGATCTCCGTTCATCGTTCTGGTGCACAAAAAAATGGATTTGCTCCAGCCCCTGGTCAGACCACTCTTTTAACCGAACCACCCAGTCCTCCAGCCGCGTGAAGTCGCTGGGATGGTTAGCCCCGACATAACGAACAAAAGCTTCATTATTGGTCAGCCTCATGTGTACCAAATCTCTTCTACCGGCAGTATCGGTAATAACATTTGCTACATTGTTCTCCTCCAGCAACTGGTACAGCTCTTCTGCAATGTCCGGATCATTAAACCAATCGGTATGACGGAATTCAATGGCGAGGGGTATTCCTTCCGGCCATGATTCAATAAATTCAGTGACACGATCAAAAAACTTGGGTGCAAACTTACTGCGTAACTGAAGAAAAATTGTACCTAGCTTCTCTTTAAAATGAACTACACTATCCAGAAAATCATCTCTTGCCACCTCCACATCAGATAACCACTTAAAATGGCTTACGCGCTGATTTACCTTCGGAAAAAATCGGAAGTCTTCAGGTACTTTGTCATACCATTTTTGAACCTGATCGGCAGGAAAATTACGGTAGAAGGTGGCATTCATCTCCACCGCATTAAACTGTGAACCGTAATATGTCAACTCATCCTTGGTTCCCGCGGGATAAAAATTCTTCAAATCCTTACTACCCCATTTTGCGCAGCCCACATAGATCTTTGGATTGCCAGATCCTCCCAGCCTTGAAAGTACACTTGCTGTACCAGGGTGATCTTCAGGGAGAGACAAATTGTATTGTTCAGGATCATCTACACTTCCAAATTTCATATATTTATATTGTTACAGATAAGGATTTATTACTGTTTTGTATCCCAAAAATATCTATATACTGCCCTATCCGCTAATTTATTCTGAGAGGATTTTGAAAAACCACCTTTCATTGCGAATGAAATAAAGCAATCTCCCGATCAAAGCCTCTAAAAGGAGATTGCTTCGCAAGCTCGCAATGATAGCTCGTGAAAGTGACGGGTTTATAGGCCTCGACAAATAAGTCAGTCTACAGTCAAAAATAAACTCAGACACTATGTTAAGCTAATGATCCTTACATATAGGCACTGTTAGAGTAACTGGCAAGGGAGCTTATGCCCCAGCCTGACAATTATAGGCCAGATCCGAAAAGTATTAATTGAAAGCTCGATTGTGGTAATCAGTCTGATGGAGGAAGATATATATTCCGTTCTGAATTTAATCTTTTTGTGTGTATGTTAGTGTAATATTTCAGGGCATTGTTACAAAACATCAGGTACCGTTAATACAGGTAGTCATCGAGCTATTATTATGTATGCTTAACAATTTGCTCGTACAAAACGGAAGAAAATCTCATTTCATAGCAGTATAAACAATGCCGATTTACACCATTGCTAGTGTTTCAATCCACAAACGAGCAAATCATCCCAAATTTAGATTGATTAAAATAATCTTCTTACTATCTTATCAGTCGAATCTCAAAATGGTTTAACTCTAAATATGGGAAATAACAAGAAAACAGTTCTCATTGTTGAAGATGACCTCATCCTAAATTTATTGTATGAAAGTTATCTTGAACGGCTTGATTTCCAGACAGAAGGAGAATTAGTATATGGGAAAACGGCTATTGAGGCCGCAAAAAAAATAGATCCTGACCTCATAGTTATGGACATCTCCCTTGAAGGAGAAATCGATGGTATAGAAGCAATGCTCGAGATTCGCCAATTTTCCGATGTGCCTGTCATTTATATAACCGGTAACTCGGACCCCTACCATGTTGAACGAGCCAAAGAGACTGATTATCTGGATTACCTGACCAAACCAATTGAATTTAATGATCTTAAAAAATCGGTCGAAAAATATTTCAACGCGGTAGAGTAATCAATTCCTGTAGTAAAAATACCTTCCTTTTCCCAAAGTTTGACAATAATAATCTTCAATTCCAGATCATATTTAATGACGATGATATTATTCACTAAGAGATATCTATCACTATCTTTTTTAATACTGTTTTTGGTGGGTTGTGCCACTACTCAGCCCGGCACCCAAAAAGCAGAATCTCGAAAAGCAACCACAGTCTCGACCGCTGACACAACAGCGCCTTATCAACTTGAAAGACCGATTGCAAACTCCATAGACTTTGAAATTCCATATGCATACAAGCGTTCGGTTCGGCAAGGTACGCGTACCCCGATGGGAACACCCGGTGAAAATTATTGGCAGCAAAAGGTCGACTATGATATGGAGGTGGAACTTTTCCCGGATGAGAAACGGGTGGAAGGGGAAAGTACGATCACCTACCACAATAATTCGCCAGATACTCTAAATGCCATAGTATTGGAACTAGCTCAAAATGTTCATGCAGAAGGGGTTCCGAGAAAAGAAATGGTTGAGGTAACTGGCGGAATCAATATTGAAAGTATCAAAATGAG
>JBEPXS010000355.1:0-3702 GCA_041641755.1 Balneolaceae bacterium | reverse complement strand
TTATAGTTGATGAAATAAATTAAAAAATGAACGCAGGAATAATTCATGTTTCTTCTTCAATCGGATGAATTATTGGATCATGCAAAAGATATAATTCACAAGGATACGCAGCACCATAAACTCAGCATTGATCTTACGATAGCTGAAATATATCAGTTAACGGGACCCGGTTCTCTCGACTTTGGCGGTAGTGAGTTTTCGCCCGCAGAACGTAAAGTTATTCAATCAGAAAAACGTAATCCTAATGATGAATATGGATGGTGGAATCTTGATGGCGGGACTTACATAGCGGTCTTCAACGAACAATTACAAAAACATGAGGATACGCTGGCTGTACTATCGCCCCATAGCCATGCGAATGAAGCCGGAATTATAACCAGCACTAATTTGATTACCAGTGAAGTGAATATGGATCAAATTACTATTAATTTTCAGGTTCCTTCTATAGGATGCCGGATTAAAGAAAATGCCCGGTTTGCTACACTTCATATCCTGGCCGATTAAGTTTAATCATAAATATTAAACAATGCCTTACGGAGATCATTGGGAATGGCGGGGGTTTGGGACAATAACTTCAGGATTTGCTAAAAGATTTTTCCTGCTCCCTGCTTTTTATGAAAAACAGTTTATCATTGATGAATATCTGTGGATTCCCGGTATGGGGGTAAATGTCAAATTCAGAAAAGGAGCGGAAAGTGGACTAAAATTTAAGCGGCTGAAGAAAACGGATGGAGATTTTGAGGTCTGGCTTGAGGATGAAGATGAACTGTTCGAGTTTCCTCTAAACAGTGAAGCATGGAATGCGTTAAGTGACATGCTGGCTAACGTTGACATCTCTTTGCCCCCTCACCCAACTCCCACTCCTGACCGCGAGACGACATCTGAGATATTGCAAGATCTGGGATGCAAAATTATAACCGTTGAAAAGGAACGGGAGACACGAAAACTGGAAAAATCCGAAGGAGCTATTTTATTAGAGTGGGCCACGGTAAAAAAGCCTCAACACTGTACCTCGGTAGGCCTGGAAACGTGGGCAGAAAATCCCGAGGCTGACCTCACGGATGAACGCGCTTTACACTTGCTTGAGGATACCCTTTCTACTTTAAAAATAGATGAGGAACCGTTACGTCCCATGAACTACCTGGACGCAATAAAAACCTGGGCCGAAGAGAATAAGATTTAAGCTTCTTCTTTACTACCTTACATCTATAATCAAACTAGTTAATCAATCAGTTTTATAAGATATAAACTATGGCAAACCAGCTAACAAGCGGTCTCAAAAAGCAATTGGGAATCGGCGGTATAATATTACTAATACTCATACTTTTGTCGTTATCAGATTGGATTGTTGAATGGCTTTGGCTGGAAAATATGGGATACGAGCAGGTGTTTGTGACAATTAAGACTACACAAATACTGCTTCTGGGAGGGGCCTTGTTTGTCGCCCTGCTATATGTATTGCCGAATATGCACATTTTGGCGCGTCATTTTCCGGGCTTTAGTTTTGGAAACTCTCCCCTTGCCCAGCTTAATTTAAGTCGCTTCAGTGAAAGCCAGTTCCGCAAAATATTGTTTGGAATCGGTTCGGCTCTCAGCTTCTTTTTTGCTTTTGCCTTCTTTATGCGATGGGATACATACTTCCGTTTCCACTGGAACGAAACCTTTAACCAGGTGGATCCCATTTTTGGGAATGATCTCGGTTTTTACCTCTTTCGACTGCCATTTATAGAGATAATCCAGAACAGTCTTATTGTACTGGTATTCTTTGTCACCTTTCTGTTATTACTTGTCTACATCTATTCTGGCTCGCTCAGTATCCAGGGCAAATCGGGAATTATGGCCCGGTCCGGCATCATCAAACATTTAAGTATTAATGTAGGCCTATGGCTGTTACTCTTGTCCTGGGGATACTACCTGGAACGGTATCGTTTGCTCTATAATGAAAGTGGAGTCGTTTTCGGTGCCAGCTATACCGACATTTATATTCAACTGCCGGTATTGTGGATCTTGTGCACAGCAACGCTCCTGCTGGCTGGATTGGCGTTCTATCAGTTCTTTAATCAAAAGTTCAGGTGGCTGATGATAGGTGGCGCTGTTACTGTGGCAATAGGTCTAATCGGTCAGGGACTACTCCCCACAGCTATTCAGAAATTTGTGGTAGAGCCGAATGAATTGCAGTTGGAGACACCCTACATGAAAAATAATATTGAACAGACCCGACAAGCGTACGATCTGGATTCAATTACCGAGCGCAGCTATGCCGCGGGCGATACGCTTACATGGTCTAAACTGCAAGACAATGATGCCACCCTCGACAATATCCGGCTCTGGGATCCCCGCCTGTTAATTCGAACCTATCAGCAGCTGCAGGAAATACGTCTCTATTATGAGTTCTTCAACGTGGATGTAGATCGCTATCACACTAACGAGGGCTATATGCAGATGATGCTTTCTGCCCGTGAACTTTCCAACGAGATGCCGGAGCAGGCTGATACCTGGGTAAACCGTCACCTGCAGTATACCCACGGCTATGGACTGGTGATGAGCCCGGTAGCACAAGAAGGCCGGCAGGGCGATCCACGGATGATTATCAGGGACCTCCCCCCTATTTCCGAGATAGATCTAAAGGTAACCCAGCCATCCCTCTATTATGGAGAAAATGACCCAGGCTACAAAATAGTAAACACTGAGGTCAAAGAGCTTGATTATCCCAAGGGGGATGAAAATGTGTATACCAGTTACGAAGGAGAAGGTGGCGTCTCAATTGATAATTTTTTAGAGAAACTGCTATTTGCGTGGCAATTCGGTGATATCAATATATTGTTGACTGATTATATCCGGGACGGAAGTAAAATCCAATTCTGGAAAAGTATCCAGGACCGGGTACGACGTATTGCCCCCTTCCTCCGGTTTGAAGATGATCCCTATCTTGTGCTTAGTGAAGGGAAACTTTATTGGATGCAAGATGCCTACACTACTTCCCAGGATTACCCTTATTCAGAAACATCACTAAGCGGCATTAACTATATACGGAATTCAGTTAAAGTGATCGTTGACGCTTACCACGGCTCGGTCGATTTTTATACGGTGGATGAGGAAGACCCCGTTTTGAATGTATATCGGGATATCTTCCCTGATATGTTTAAACCGCTGGATCAAATGCCGGCAGATCTCAAACAACATGTCCGATATCCTAAGACACTGTTTAATATTCAGATGGAGATGTACAACACCTACCATATGACCACTCCACAGGTGTTTTATAACAACGAAGACCTTTGGACGCGTCCTAATGAGAAATATGGTGGCCAACAGATCAAGATGGAGCCATACCATATCCTCATGAAGCTGCCGGGTGAGGAAGAACTGCAATATCTGCTTATCAGTCCGCTGACCCCGAACAATCGCGATAACATGATTGCCTGGATGACAGCTCGCTCTGATTTCCCGTATTATGGGAAAGTTGAAGTCTTTAAGCTACCCAAAGAGCGCCTCATTTTGGGACCGGCCCAGATCGAGGCAAAAATTGATCAGGATACGGAGATTTCGCGTCAGCTCTCTCTTTGGGACCAGCGCGGATCACAGGTGATTCGCGGTAACCTGATGGTGATACCTATTGAGGATTCCTTCTTATACGTTGAGCCTGTCTTCCTGATTGCCGAAGGAGTCGACATACCGCAATTGCAGCGTGTGATCGCTACT
>JBEPXS010000354.1:702-3705 GCA_041641755.1 Balneolaceae bacterium | reverse complement strand
CAACACCCGACAAGCTGAACGCCTTTATGAGGTGGCACACTCATTCGCAGACCTGAAACCGGACGAACTGTTATACGATCTTTACTGTGGTGTGGGAACACTAAGCCTCTTTATGAGTGACTCTGTCAGTAAAGTAGTCGGTATTGAAAACGTGGCTGTAGCTGTTGAGAATGCCCGCTCCAATGCTAAAAACAACGAAGTTACCAACACTCAGTTTGTTAAGGGCGATATGAGAGATACCTTCAACCAATCGATTGTTTCTGAGTTTGGTCAGCCTGATTGTATAATTACAGACCCGCCCCGTTCCGGAATGCATCCTGATGTAGTGGAGTACCTGAATCAGCTGGAAGTACCCAAGTTAGTGTATGTAAGCTGCAACAGTTCTACGATGGCCCGCGACCTCAAGAAGCTGGCCGAGATATATGATATCCTGGAAGTACAACCGGTTGATATGTTTCCCCAGACCTACCATATCGAGACAGTGGCCAATCTGCGACTGAGATGAAGTGATGATTGATTCTCATTATCAGATTTCATTCCTGTTGACATTACATCACTATGGGATTCACCCTCAACCGCCGATGATTCTTTGAGTTCGTTTTTGTCCACATAAAAAAGAACACTTCTCTACCCAGGGAATTGCCAACAGAACTTTTTGTAGAAGGCTTAACCAGCGTCAACCGAAAAAATTTGTTTTAAGTAAACCGTATAACATCCTACATCACAATCAATTAACGAATTATTTAACAGATATCATTTTGAGACATACAGGTTGAGAAACTTTGATCTCTTTGCCAGTCGGGGATAGCTCACCTGTCTCCTGGTTGCGTTTAAAGATTACGATGTTATCAGTGTGGCGATTGGCCACCAGCAGGAACTGCCCGGTGGGATCAATTGTAAAATTACGCGGGTGCACTCCACCGGCAGGTTGTTGTCCTGCTTTAGTCAACTTACCGGACTTTTGATCAATTGAGTAGAACACGATGTTATTAAGATCTTCCCTGTTTGAGACATAAAGAAACTTCCCATCCGGAGAAACATGAATGTCAGCTCCTGATACTGCTCCACTATAACTTTTGGGCAGCGTTGACACGGTTTGGATAGGCTCCATTGCTCCATCTGTGTAATTGAAGGCCACTACCGAACCATTGAGTTCATTTACCAGGTAGGCATACTCACCATTGGGATGAAAAGTCAAATGCCGTGGTCCGGCACCAGGCTCGGCATTATACTCATAAACGAGCGAAGAATGTAACGCTTCCTTTTCCAAATCGATGTTATAACTCACAACTCTGTCGGTGCCCAGGTCGGCAACAAAAAGGTAATTATTATCCGGAGAAACGTAAGTACAGTGAACGTGCGGGCTCTCCTGACGGCTCTTGTCTGGACCGCTGCCCTCATGCTCAACAGCAACTTTCGCACTAGCCAGTGATCCGTCCTCTTTCAGTGGAAACATTACCAGAGAACCACCTAAATAGTTGCCTGCAAACACAAGGTCACCGGTTGCATCTATCGATATATAACATGGAGCTCCACCCCTGCTATTCTGTTTATTTAAAAAGGATAACTCTCCGGACGACTTGTCAAAAGCAAATGAACTAACCGATGCTTTGGCAGAATCGCCTATTTCGTTAACTGCATACAGGTTAGTATGATCAGGTGATATGGCCAGGTAGGATGGATTTTCAACACCTGCCGTTTCGCTTAAAGAATCAACACTTCCATCAGAAGCATCAAATTTGTACAGATAGATTCCTTCACTCCCTTCACCTGTGTAGGTACCAACAAACAGGTAATATTCCTGGCTGTATCCCTGGGAAATTCCCATCCCAACAAACAGGAAAAAGGTTAATAGAATAAAATTATAGATTGCGCTCATCAACTTCATTTATATCCCCGCTTTAGGTTTTACTTTAGTTTGCCAACGAATGTACCAGAGATTCATATTGAAGTCCAATGCAATCTATACCTTAAACATTATGGGAATTATAGAATTTATAAAAGTCGTGTAAGTAGCAGTTTACTTCTGTAACCAAAAATTAGATCCTTTTAAGGTGATCCCCCGCAAATATCAAAGTATATTTAAGATCAGGATATATAGTCACAGTCAGACCGGGAAAATATGAATATAGCTATTATAGGTGCCGGTATCGGTGGATTAACGTCTGCCGCACTACTTGCCAGCGATGGACATTCGGTCACCGTATACGAAAAAAACGACTTCGCAGGCGGCAAGATGAATGAAATGCGAGTTGATGGTTTCCGTTTTGATATGGGACCCAGCCTATTGACCATGCCGGAAATATTAACGCTGGTATACGCAGATTGTGGTGAGGAGCTTGATGATTACCTGACCGTGGAACCCCTTGAACCTCTCTGCCGGTACTTCTTTAATGATGGCACTCGGTTTGATAACTTCAACAATCTTGAGCGGTCGCTGGCCGAAGTAGAACGAATTGCTCCCTCCGATCGTCAATCCTATGCCGAATTTCTGCAGTATGCCCGGAAATTATATCAAAATGCGGCTCCCTCCTTTCTCTTTAATCCATTGTCTGATGTATCGGACCTAAGGGATCTGAACTTTGCCGATCTGTCGGGTATTGATGCCTTAACCACCGTCAGTAACCGCGTAGATGATTACTTTAGTACAGACTATATGCGGAAGTTCTTTAAACGTTTTACAACCTATAACGGCTCCTCACCCTTCCGGGCCCCGGCCACACTGAATGTGATTCCCCATGTAGAGATTAATAAAGGGGGATATTACGTGAAAGGCGGTATCTATCGCATTGCCGAAGCACTGCACGAACTGGCAAAAAAGAAGGGAGCTCGATTTACCATGAATGCCGAAGTCGATACCATCACGACAACGTCCGGCCGGGTAAGCGGTATCACCCTGAAAAATGGTACTCATAAAAACTATGATTTGGTCGTTTCAAATTCTGACGCTTTTGAGACTTATCACCACCTGCTTCCCGAAAAAAATGTGGATTCCTTCAGAAA
>JBEPXS010000354.1:0-692 GCA_041641755.1 Balneolaceae bacterium | reverse complement strand
CAGAAAGGCACTGCTTTCGAGGGCTGAACCCTCCTGCTCCGGATTCGTTCTGCTGCTGGGTATCAACCGTTCCTATGAACAACTTCGGCACCATAATGTCTTTTTTTCCGATGATTACAGACAGGAGTTTGATGCTATTTTCAGTCAAAACCTACCGCCGGATGATCCCACCATTTATGTGGCCAATACTTCTTATACCGATCCCGAAGACGCTATTGAGGGTGGATCCAACCTGTTTATTCTGGTCAACGCTCCCTATCTAACAGAAAAGTATGATTGGGAAGAAAAGGGGGCTTCTTATGCCAGTCATGTCCTGGACAAGTTGGAAAAACGGGGTTTGAAGAAACTGCGGTCATCGATTATCCACCGTCAAAAAATAACACCGCTTGATTTTTACCAAAAATACCGATCGTACAGAGGCAGCATCTATGGCACCTCCTCGAATAGCAGATTATCGGCTTTTATGCGTCCCGGCAACAAGGCTCGTACCGTGGATGGACTTTACCTGACCGGGGGCAGCACACACCCGGGTGGCGGAATACCATTGGTCATTTTATCGGCTTTACATGCTTCTACGTTGATTAAACGTAATACCGTATTATGAAATAAGAAGTTGTATCTATAGGGGACATTTTCTTATACGTTGCCTGTTACTCATCACTCGTTATTCGATATGCTCTCTTCCCCGAGCT
>JBEPXS010000353.1:0-3754 GCA_041641755.1 Balneolaceae bacterium | reverse complement strand
GGTGCAGATGAACGGTTCACTTATGCAATTGAACAACGGAGTCTATTTTGTGAATTACTGGACCACAATGGATATAAAACCGGAGCATACCTACCGCCTCACAGCTGAAAATGCAGAAGGAATGGTCAGCCGTTCTACTGTGTCTATACCTGCTGATTTCCCCACTCCGGAGATACAATATCGGTTTAAACGATGTAATGGATTCATATTTATCAATGGAGTAGACAAGCTGGCGGATGTACAGTCGCTCTGGCACTACCGGATCGATATTGATGGGGAACTCCGGCACTTGGAAAACAGGTATGGCTACCGAGACGAGGCCTATCGACTGGATTCCGGCAAGCTTCAAGTTCTTTTCCAGGATTATGAGCCTGCACCACTACCGGCGGGTGAATTAGAGGATGTGCGCAGGGAATTTTTTGTTGCATCCGGCGGGCTGGAGTGGAACGAAAAAATTGGTTCATTGAGTGATATCGAGTACGCCCTGCCGGATGGGATATCAAATATTGACAATGGTGTGGGATATTTGGCGGGAATTATTAGCAAGACCATTCCTTCACGTCGCGAGTACGTGTTCAATGATGAGCGGGAATACGTAACTTGCTTTGACCCGACTGTTCCTCAACAGCAGATGGAAATTTCCCGTGATCAAAACGAGGGAATTCCGGCAAAATCCGGGTACACCCGGTCCATGTACGAAAGCATTAATCATGGTTGGGCAGATAATACAAACCAAGATAAAAACTGAGAGAATGATGAAACGACAGCAACTGTGTTTACTCTTCGCCGCGCTATTCGTGGGAATGGGATTGATAGGCTGCGAACAATCATTCGAGCCGATTAAGCAAAATGATCAGTACATTTTCTCTATATACGGTTACCTGGATGCCTCGGCCGATACGCAGTGGGTGCGGGTAACCCCCGCTCGTGAGCAGCTGGATATGCCGCCTGAAATACCCGAAATGCAAGTTACATTAGAACATCTGGAAAGTGGAGAAACCGTCGTCATGAACGATTCATTGTTTTCGTCAGATAACGGCGCGAATTATGTTAATGTATGGACCACTATGGAGATCAGAAATGGCCAAACCTACCGGTTGAGAGCGGAACGTCCCGACAGAGCGGCAAGTCAGGTCACTGTGACCCTGCCTGGAGCGTATTCTACCCCACGCTTGCGGAGACAGATCAATGGCTGGGGAGAGCCCATTACGTACACTCTATTTGTTGATGATGTAGATCGGCTGGCCGCAGTTCAGACCAAATGGTATGTCCGTTTGGTAGCCCCAGGCTTTGAGAAAGATGAAATATTTTCGTTTTCATACAGGAATAAGTATGAGAAACTTTATGAAAATCACTACAGAATTTATATAGAACCCGAAAAGGACAAGAAAGAAATGCGTACACAAACACTTTTGCCTTCTTCGGGGGAAATTCAGGTCTTATATCGCCAGGTCTTTGTAGCCTCCGGCGGGCCGGACTGGAACGAAGAGATAACCGGCCTTGATGATTTGGTGTACGCCCTGCCGGGGGGCGCCTCGAACGTGGAAAACGGGCTTGGTTATGTGGTTGGAATTGACAGTAAGTGGATCCCTTTTGAGAGTTGTTATGAAGATGGATTGCTCGTAGGGTGTGGCGAGGAGAACCCCTATTGGTAAAGGGGAGACAGAATTTATGGTTGAGATACAGTAGTGAAAATAAGGTTTGAACTTATTGCAGTTGAAACGTTCAATTCCCTGATAATATGAATTTATCCATTTATGGTAGCGTTTGCCAACTGATCCAAATAAAATAAGAATTTGCAGGTCTGCTACGGAAGTTTGAACTTTCAGGAGCGGTACCGGGATTCAACATGAGAAGTTGAATCCAATTTTTTTGCATTTAAAAAACGGATACCAGTTATCCATCCAATAGAAATCTTTCCATTTCGTATTTAATCCAACTCATTGCTTTAGTTTTATGCTCAATCAAAAAGGAAGGTTCTTGAAATACGTATGCTGGCTGGCTGCGTTTTCCATTGGAATACTTTCATGTACTCATTCTGAATCTGTTCCTGAGAACGTTTGGTTCAACAGACTCTCTTCCGATTCTACCGAAGTTACTTTTGAAAACACGGTGACACCAGGCATGAATTTTAATATTTTTAACTACCGGAATTTTTATAATGGTGGTGGCGTAGCACTGGGTGATATCAATAACGACGGGCTGGTAGACATCTACTTTACGGCCAACCAGGGCTCCAATAAACTGTATGTCAATGAGGGGAATTTTCGATTCCGGGATGTAACCGAAAAAGCGGGTGTTGCCGGTAACCGACCCTGGACCACTGGTGTTACCATGGCTGATGTGAACGGAGACGGGTTACAGGATATCTACGTTCTCAATTCGGCTGATATAAAAGGAGGGAATCGTCAGAATGAGCTTTTTATAAACCAGGGAGATTTTACCTTTGAGGAACAGGCCGGGCAGTATAATCTGGACGATAACGCGTTTTCCGTACACGCCTCCTTTTTTGATTATGATGGCGATGGAGATCTCGATTGCTACCTGCTGAACAACCGGTTCACCGGAACCAGTGCCAACATGCGCCGGCTGCTGAACCAGACCCGAGAGGGTGTGGACTCACTGGGTGGAGACAAGCTACTCAGGAATGACGGGGGAACCTTTAAGGACGTGAGTGCCGAAGCCGGCATCTATCAGGGAGAGATAGGTTTTGGTCTCGGGGTTATTGTGGGAGATGTTAATGGTGACTACCGTCCTGATATCTATGTGAGCAACGACTTTTGGGAGCGCGACTACCTGTATATCAACCAGGGAGACGGACGGTTTTCTGAAGAGCTTACCGACCGAACCACTCACGTCTCACAATCAAGTATGGGCAGCGATATCGGTGATATTAATAACGACGGCAGACTGGATATCTTTACTACTGATATGCTGCCTGTAGATGCCAGACGAATCAAAACAATGACAGTGTTTGATGACTACCGTGAAGAAAACCAACAGTTTGACGAGAGTTATCACCACCAATATGTGCAGAATACGTTACAACTTAATAATGGCAATGGCACGTTCACTGAAACAGCTTTTCTTTCCGGTGTGGCAGCCACCGACTGGAGCTGGGGAGCCTTGATCTTCGATTTTAACAACAACGCCTGGAACGACATATTTGTGAGTAACGGCATCTATCGGGATGTGACCGATAAGGATTTCCGAAGTTTTATCCAGGATAAAAGCAATATTGCAAAAATTGTGAAGGAAAAGGGAGAGTTTAATATCCTTGATTTCCTGGAACGACTGCCATCGGAGAAGATCAAAAATTTCGGATTTTTGAACAACGGGGACAAAACCTTTTCTAATACAACAGATTCGCTGGGCTTTTACGAACCTACCTTCAGCAATGGATCTGCATATGGTGATCTGGATAACGATGGTGATCTGGATCTGGTCGTCAATAATTTAAACAGTAAAGCCTTTATTTACCGCAATGATGCAGAGAAATATCATGACAATCACTATCTGAAGGTTAGCTTTGAGGGTCGTGGACAAAACCCATTTGGCATTGGAGCACACGTAAAACTGTATGCAGACACCCGCCAACAGGTTGCCGAAAATATCCAGTCAAAAAGTTTTCAGAGTTCGGTGCCGGCCGATCTTCACTTTGGGTTGGGAGATCAACCACAGGTGGATTCATTAGTGGTTGTTTGGCCGGATCTCAGCAAACAGGTATTGAAAAATATAGAGGCCGACCAAACCA
>JBEPXS010000352.1:0-3756 GCA_041641755.1 Balneolaceae bacterium | reverse complement strand
GTTCACTGTAGGTTGGCATCATCACAATTTCTTCAAAAGCTCCTTGCTGATAGCGAATCGGGATCTGGGTGTAATCCGTGATCATACCCGCTATCTCTATCGGTAATGAAAGCTTGCGTTCTATTTGCTCGTTTTCAGCCGTTTCAAACTGAAGGATAACATATCCATTGGTCTGGGAGGCAATTTTTTTAATATCGAATTCAACAACTTCAGCAGTATAGCTTTCGCCGTTTTCATAGGTATCTTCCAACCCATTGTAAACCAAACCCTGGTGGATAGTGAGGAAAAGGAGATAGGCCGGCAACAACCAGACCAGATAGATAAATTTATACTTGGACATCAGGAGTTAATGATTAGAGATTTTGTTTCAAAAAAGTGAATTGATCTTAATCCGGAAATATACCACAAACATCAAACTTTATATACCTGTCCCCCTGATTATTTAAAAATATCACTTGTTGCTTGTTTAAGATTATTCTGGTTGATGACTTCTTCATTAGCTTACCATCTGCATTAGAATGGCACAAAGCCAGGCTCCGTAGGTTCCGACAGCATATCCGAATACTGCCAGCAGTACACCCACCGGAGCCAGTGCCGGATGGAACGCAGAAGCCACAATCGGGGCCGAGGCTGCTCCCCCGATATTGGCCTGGCTGCCCACAGCAATAAAAAAGAAGGGGGCATTGATTAGCTTGGCAACCACAAACAGGATAAAGACATGGATTAAAATCCATAATAGTCCAAGCAGAAAGAATCCCGGATCCTCAAAAATAGCCATCACGTTCATCTTCATCCCGATGGTGGCAACAAGGATGTAGAGGAACAGGCTTCCAATTTTAGAAGCACCGGCTCCTTCGAGCTTTCGTGCACGGGTGAATGAAAGGGCCAAGCCACCGGTAGTGGCAATCACGATAATCCAGAAAAAGGTAGAGTCGAGACTGAGGCGGCTCAATTGCGGCGCATTGGCTTTGATCCAGGGGGCGATGGCGTCTCCTCCAAGGTGCCCGATTGCCGTCACAACAAACGCTACCGCCACGATAGTCGTCAGATCCGGCAGGGTTGGGATTTTTGCAATACTCTTTTTATAGTTTTCAATCTTCTTTCGAAGTTCGGTTATGGGAGTGGCATCAGCATCGAACCAGCTGTCGATGCGCTCAGAAATTCCGGCTCCATACAGCAGAAATGCCAGCCAGATGTTGGCAACAATGATATCAACAGTAACCATTGCCGAAAACAAGTCATCGCTGGGATCGAACACTTCATACATAGCCGTTTGGTTGGCACCACCGCCAATCCAGCTGCCTGCAACGGTCGAAAGTCCCCGCCAGACGGCCTCGGGACCGGCTCCGCCAACGACTTCGGGAGCAAGATAGGAAAACGTGATAACCGCAAGTGGACCTCCGATTACAATACCGATGGTTCCGGCAAAAAACATGATGATAGCCTTGGGACCCAGGTTTAAAATCCCCTTAAAATCGATACTGATCGTGAGCAGCACCAAGCTGGCCGGTAATAAATAACGCGAGGCAACAAAATAGAGGTTGGACGCCTCACCGGATATAATACCCAGCGAGTTGAAAATAGAGGGCACAAAATAACAGAGCAGCAGGGAGGGTACGAAGGTGTAAAATTTTTGCCAAAACGGGTTATTACTATGAGAAGTGATAAAGATAGCAGCCAGAATGAGTAGCAAAATTCCGAGAACAACCGCATCATTGGTAAAGACCGGGGCAGCAATAATTAGTGATAATGTGGATATCATATTAAATGGTTCAGTTTAAATTGAATGCCTGAATCTAACTTTAGTTTGGGGTAGAGTGCAAATAATCAGAGGTAACGTGTTTACCGGTTGGACTCATTAGTTAAAAATCCTATATAAGCTATTCAGTCATCCTGAACTTGATTCAGGATCTCTCAGAGGTAATAAACGTTGATTATGGTATCAATAGAATCAGCGTCACTGTCCTCTGTGAGATCCTGGAACGGGGTCCGTGATGACTGAGAGTCTTTGTTCAATTGGGAAACGGGTTAGAGGTAATAAAACATTACAATAGGGTGTGAAAATCCTGTTTGAAAAGCTTATACTTACCTTTCTGTTTTTGGAACGATAACTAATTGAAGTTCATGAAACTAGCTGTAATTGGTACCGGAAAAACCGGTGGCAAAGTAACGGAACTGTTAAGCGAAGATCAGATCTCTGATACTTTTGATGAGAATAATGAGCCTACTGCCGATAAGCTAAAGAAGGCAGATGCTGCTATTATTTTTGTGCCAGGTTCTGCTGTTGATGATATTTTTGAAGATGTATTTGATTCCGGAATACCGGCTATTTGGGGAAGTACCGGTTACGAGTGGCCGTCAGATCTGGATGAACGATTAAGCAAGGCGGGGATCAAGTGGCTGAAGGCCTCGAATTTTAGTTTGGGTATGAATATCATTCGCCGCGCCATCAACGTAATATCTGAAGGATCGGAGATATTGCAGGATCCTGAGTTTCACATTCATGAGGTGCACCATATACACAAGAAAGATGCACCCAGTGGTACGGCACTCTCCTGGCAGGAATGGCTCGGTAAAGAGGCCGAGATCACTTCGGAACGTAAAGGTGACATTAAAGGTATTCATGAACTGACAGTCTCAACCCCGGCCGAAACAATATTTTTGAAACATCAGGCTCATGATCGTGCGGTCTTTGCACAAGGAGCCATATGGGCTGCGGAACAGATTGTAAAGGACGAAGTAACCCCGGGATTTCATGATTTTACAACTATTTTTGATCAGGCAATAGGTAAATAACAGAGAACATGAATTCGACTTTAAACAATACAAGGCTTTGGACAGCACTGATAACACCGATGAAAGAGAACGGTGATCTGGACCTGGAGGATCTGGCTGCGCTTATCCATAAACAGGATGAAGCGGACAATGGAGTGTTGGTGTTAGGCAGTACCGGTGAGGGACTGGCACTGGGACTTGAAGACAAAAAAAAGGTCGTAAAGACAGCCACCAGCCTGAATATAGATATCCCGATAATGGTAGGTGTGGGTGGATTTAACCTGCGTCGACAGATTGAGTGGATAGAGTATTGCCAAGAGCTGAATCCGGATGCATTTTTACTGGTGAACCCGCTTTACGCAAAACCGGAAGTGAACGGGCAGATCGAGTGGTTCCGATCGCTGATGGATACGGCCGAAAAACCGTGTATGCTTTATAATGTTCCCTCCAGAACCGGCTCTTGGCTGGAAAAAGAGACCCTGAGTGAACTGGCAGATCATCCCAACATGTATGCACTGAAGGAAGCCGGGGGAAGTATTGAACATTTTCAGGCCTACCGGCAGGCTGCACCGAATGTTCCGCTATATAGTGGGGATGACGGGATGACACCCTACTTTGCCCTGAACGGTTGTCGGGGATTGGTTTCTGTGATGGCAAATGTTTGGCCCAGGGCTGCACACCGGTACCTGGATCTGTGCCTGGAAGGTCGTGGCAAAAACCTGGTTTCTGACTGGAAGGAGCCGATTGCTTCAGTATTTGCAGCTTCCAACCCTATCCCTTCAAAAGTTTTACTGAAGGAAAAAGGATGGATTAAAAGCAGTACTTTGCGTCCGCCGTTAAGCGACAAAGATCTGGAACAAACTGAACGCCTGTTGAAAGCAGATGAATTTATAACCAAATGGTACAAGGAGAACAAAGACTGATGAGTGATATCGACTGGAATGACATTTTAAGCAGATTGGAAACCGGCGAAATTCGGGC
>JBEPXS010000351.1:0-3771 GCA_041641755.1 Balneolaceae bacterium | reverse complement strand
GAAACTTCGTTTGCATCAGCGGGTCGAAGCACGAGTAAATTTGGCATAGCCCGCAGAGAGGAAAGATGTTCTACCGGCTGGTGGGTCGGCCCGTCTTCACCCAGTCCGATGCTATCGTGCGTCATAACAAATATGGACGGAATCCCCGAAAGAGCCGCAATACGTATCGCTGGGCGGCAGTAGTCGGTAAAAATGAGGAATGTACCTCCGTAAGGGATGATTCCTCCGTGCAGTGCAAGTCCATTGAGGGCTGCACCCATAGCGTGCTCGCGAACGCCGTAGTGCATGTTGCGGGCAGAATAATCTTCGGCACTAAATGGTCCCGAGGAATCGATCCAGGTCTTATTACTACCGTGCAGGTCGGCCGATCCTCCCAGCAGTGCGGGAATGTGTCCCTCAATTGCATTAAGAACCTTACCCGAAGAAGCTCTGGTAGCCAGTCCCTTCTCATCAGCTGAGAACTCCGGAAGTACTGCATCCAGATCAGCCGGTAGTTCCCGGTTGATTCGTGCCTGGAATTCAGCTCCTTTTTCCGGATGGGCCTTCTTGTAATCTCCCAGCAGGCTCTTCCATTCCTCAGACCATTTTTCCCCCTTATCTATTGCAGAACGCATATGATCGGCCACTTCATCGGGGATATAAAATTTCTTTTCAGGATCCCATCCCAGGTTTTCTTTGGTCAGGCGTACCTCCTCTACCCCGAGTGGGGCACCATGGGAGGCTTCGCTATCCTGCTTATTGGGACTTCCAAAACCGATATGTGAATTACAGACAATAATAGATGGTTGATCTGTAACCTCCTGTGCGTTCACAATAGCTTTTTCTATCGCATCCCGGTCATGGCCGTCAATCTCCTGAACATGCCAGTCGTAGGCATCAAACCGCTTGTTTACATCTTCGGTGAAAGCAAGATCGGTACTGCCGTCAATTGAAATATTATTTGAATCATACAGGTATATAATCTTACCCAGTTTCAGGTGACCGGCAAGAGAGGCCGCTTCATGAGATATACCCTCCATCAAATCCCCATCACTTACAATACCATATACATAATGGTCCGTAATTTTGTATTCGTCGGTATTATAAAGATCAGCCAGATGAGCTTCACCAATTGCCATACCAACGCCTGTGGCAAAACCTTGTCCAAGTGGACCAGTTGTGGTCTCAACGCCGGGAGTTAAATGATATTCGGGATGACCGGGGGTCTTACTACCCCACTGCCTGAAATTTTTAAGTTCCTCAAGCGGCAGATCGTAGCCCGTCAAGTGTAGTAAACTATACAATAACATCGAACCGTGTCCGGCAGATAGAATAAACCGGTCCCTGTCATACCAGTCCGGATTTTGAGGATTATGACGTAAAAACCTGGTCCACAATACGTATGCTGCATCAGCCATTCCCATTGGCATACCCGGGTGTCCGGATTCGGCTGCCTGAACAGCATCCATAGAGAGCGTACGAATCGTATTTACACAAAGTTCATCAAGAGTTTCAGTTGACATGCGAATAAATTTTTAAGTGTACGATTTACATTTGCTTGAAATTTCTGCCATGAAAATAGGTAATGCACCTAATACTTGAAACAAAAAGTTGGGCATAAAAAAAGCCTCCCATAACGAGAGGCTTTTAGAAAAATCAGAAAATCTGATTGAACTTAGCGGGTACTGCTTTCACACTTCAGCTCATACTCCATCTGGTGCTCAGCAGAAGACTTAAAGTTGCCAAATGCAGCGTTTTTAAATGCAGAGCAGGCATCAGCAGATTTACCCTGAGCTTTTAAAGCCATGCCCAGTTCAAAATATATTTTTGCCAGCTCTGTCTTACCGCCGGTTTCATATTCAAGAGCTTGACGTGCATGAGAAATTGCCTGACTCCAGTTCGTGGCCTTTACGTGCGTTTCGGCCAATCGATAATGTGCATCAGCCGATTCGGAGTCATACTTAAGTGCACGTTCCAATAAACTGACTGCTCTGTCGTAGTTTTTAGCTTCCTTCGCCTGATTACCACGATAAATAAGATTGTCCCGCGCTGACTCTGTTGCCTGCCGAACGATCTGGTTGTCACCAACCTTATTACCTACCTCAATAGCCTTGTCAAACATTTCTAGTGCAGTATCCAAATTCTGGTCGTTCTCATTTTTAATGACCAGTCCTTTTTGGTAGTAGGCTTTTGCATAATTCGGATTTCGTTCTATCGCCTGATCCAATGAAGTAAGTGCAGCATCATATTGTTGCGACTTATACTGAATAATGGACTTGGTATAAAGGAGTTGTGTGACAATATTTCCAGCTTTCTGGGCAATACTTCCATCCCCGTACTCCTCAGAAACATCCGCAGCTTCCTGGAAGCTGTTCATCGCTTCCTCTAAACTGGCCAAACTCTTATTCTTCTGAAAATTCTTATATCTGGTAACGGCCAACTGGTAATAAATCGAAGGAAGTTGGTTCTGAGTTCTGTCAATTATATCAGCCGCCTTTTCATGATCAGACTGCTCTGCTAGCGAAATCGCCTGATTATACATATTTATGGCTTGCTCAAACTGATTTTGCTTGGCATGGTCTAACGCCTTGTTAAAAGCTGAAACCGCATTGGCATAACCTTCATCCTGAGCTTGTGATTCCGTAGTAAACCCTACCGTCAGGATAGCAGCCAAGAAAACTGTTGCACTGTATTTTAAAAACTTCATTTTTACATGATTTTAGGTTGAACGTTCAAAGCGATGAAAAGTAATGAATAAAAAAGCTTATTTGAAAGTAAAACTCAATTGCCTATAAAATATTGTAATAGTTGAAGTTGTCAAACAGCTTAAATTTGCCCCCAAGTTTCTTATTCGAAACTATTTCATTGCTTTATTTACATTAAATCCAGGAAAAGATGTTCCACAAAATTTTCAAACTAAAAATTCGGGCTAACGGAATGTTTTTCGTAAAAAGAACAAATTATATCAACGGCTTCCAGATGATCATCGGTTACATGAAACAGATCTATATCTTCTGCTGAGATAGTTCCTTCAGTTATCATCTTGTTTTTGATCCAGTCAACAAGCCCTCCCCAATATTCGGTTCCGATCAGTACAACGGGGAACCGTGTAATTTTATTGGTCTGAATCAGGGTCATTGCTTCAAAAAACTCATCCAGCGTACCAAAACCACCCGGAAAAACGATAAAACCCTGCGCATATTTCACAAACATTACTTTGCGGGCAAAAAAGTAGTGAAACATGATGGTATAGTCAGGATCAACAAATTCGTTTACTCCCTGTTCAAACGGTAGATCGATACCTAGCCCGACCGACTTTGCTTTTTGTTCACTGGCTCCCTTGTTGGCAGCCTCCATAATACCCGGCCCTCCACCGGTAATAACGCCAAAACCTTTTTTTGTCATTTCACGGGCTGCTTCAACAGCTTGTTGATAGTATTTATCGTCGGATCTTTTGCGGGCTGATCCAAAAATGGAGACACATGGACCAATTTTAAACAGCTTGTCATAACCATCCACAAACTCACCCATAATTTTAAATATGCTCCACAAATCTGTATCCCGTTCCTGTTCAAACTGTTCAGGAACCAAACGTGTATTTGAAGATGATTTTTTTTGATTTTCCTTATCCATAAACTTCAACTGTTATTTATTTCGATTAAACAGCTCAACTGAAAGTGTTACTCCCGGGGTCGATTCTGCTAGTAATGCCGGCCTTACACCCGCTTTTAGACTCAAGTCTTCGGAAACGTCAAAAGAACGCATGTGTGCAAATACGTATGCATCCAGGGC
>JBEPXS010000350.1:0-3795 GCA_041641755.1 Balneolaceae bacterium | reverse complement strand
CCGGACCACCGATGCTGACATCATGATTATGGGTATCCTGTACCCTGAGGACTTGCCCTGGGTTATCGGGCAAGGGATTGAGTATTTTGTCTATGATTATCACCGGCTCGAAAGATCAGCAAATGTAGCACGCAGGATAGACAAGAAAGCCCGTATTCATCTTGAATTGGAAACCGGTGGTAATCGCACAGGTATGGAGCAGGATGAACTGGTAAAAGCAATCGAGTACATCAAGGATAACCCTGATGCTATTGAGCTTGTTGGGATCTGCACTCACTTTGCCGGCATCGAATCTCTTTCGAACCAGTTCCGGATACGGCAACAAGAACAGCGGTTTGGGGAGATGTATGAACAGGTTAAGAGCTCAGGACTCAATCCTGATATTCAACATACAGCCTGTTCAGCGGCAGCTCTTGCCTTTCCGGAAACCGTAATGGATATGGTACGGGTAGGTACAGCGCAGTATGGTCTCTGGCCCAGTCCGGACATCTATAACCTGCACTTGATGCAGGAGCATCAAACATCAGGCAGTACATTGGAGCAGGTTCTGAGCTGGAAGACTAACATTATGCACCTGAAAGAAGTATCTGAAGATCAATATATCGGCTATGGAACGGCCTTCCAGGCACCGCGAGACATGCAGGTAGCAGTCGTTCCAATCGGATATGGTAATGGTTACGCCCGCAGCCTGTCCAACGAAGGAGAAGTGCTTATTCAGGGCCAGAAAGCTCCAATCGTCGGCTCTGTTAATATGAATGTATTTATGGTGGATGTAACGGATGTTGAAGATGTGCAAATCCGCGATGAGGTGGTACTAATAGGCAGGCAGCAGAACGAGTCAATTTCTATCAGGTCCTTTACCGAGGGTGGTTATGCAATCAATAACGAATTTATCAGTCGTCTCCCAAGTGCCATACCACGTAAAGTAACAGCCTGAATTCAGTAGTATCATGACATGAGCATTCGGAATAAGAACCGAGAGAACGAGTTCAGATTAACTAAGTTGCAGGTAATCAAAACCTAACAGCTTCAAAAGTATTTTAACTTTCGGTGGGTGCTGCTTCTTTAGCAGTAACTTTTTGTTGCTCCTTCTGATCTTCCGCTTCTTTAACTGCACGGGCCTGTTCCGCGGGACTTGCAAATAGTATCCACAAGTACTCCTTCCAGTTACCTGCTTTTTTCAAGTCCTTCCAAATATCGATAAACTCATGGAACACAAGATAAACCGGATTGTATGATTCAGGCGGCTTGGTGATACCGTAATTAGGGGTATTCAATTCGGGTTGGAAAGTTCCAAACATCCGATCCCAAATAATTAGCGTCGATCCGTAGTTCTTATCAAGATAATGATCGTCTTTGGCGTGGTGCACACGGTGATGGGAAGGAGTTGTAAAGATAAACTCGATGGGACGGGGCAGTTTATCGATCATCTCAGTGTGAATCCAAAACTGATACAATACCGCAATCTGGTGACAGATAAAAAACACGACAGGATGAAATCCCGCCATGGCTACCGGCAAAAAGAAAATCACTTTAAACCCCTGCACCCATGATAGCCGAAAGGAAACTGAAAAATTATACTGCTCAGAAGAGTGGTGCGGTACATGTGTCGCCCACCAGATACGCTGTTCATGTGCAATACGATGGGCCCAATACCGACAAAAATCCAGAAATATAAAACAGAGTGGATACGACCACCATGTATGGGGAACCCGCCAGGGCATCATATTGTAGAAAAAAAGAATCAACCCGAATATACTTACTTTGGTAACCGAACTGACAATAATATTACCAACACCTATAGCTGTGGAAGCCCAAAAATCTTTCGTGTCATATCGGTCTTTTTTCTGATACCAGCTTATCCCCCATTCCAAAAAAACCAAGGAAAACATGACAGGAGCAGCATAAATTATGATGGGGGGCAATCCCATATTCATTAATTCTTCAACAGTGATAAGCTCGGGCATAGTAAATAATCGACCTCAGATTGGAGTTTAATTCGTCCTAAAGCTATCGTATATAATGACAAATAAAAAAAGAAATTAAAGGGAATGTTCACAATTGGCAGATATGTTGAGTAACAGAAACCGATACAATCATCAATAAAATGAAATACCTTTTACCTGTTTATCTGATTATACTGCTATTTTTCCCAGCAGTAATCATTGCACAAAATATCGATGACGAAGAGCGTGCACGCGAAATATTCGAAGAGGTGGATCAACGCCGGGAGAGTATCACTTATGAAACTGCGGATATGCAGATGACTATCTATGACAGTAGAGGCAGAACCCGAAATCGACAGATACAATCTTACAGCTACAACGAAAACGAGACAAGCAAAAGCCTGCTTGTCTTTGAGGAACCTGCAAATGTACGTGGCACAGGCTTTTTGACTGTCAGTGAGGGCAGCGAGGAGGTGCAAAAACTTTATCTCCCTGCGTTGGGTCGTATTAAAGTTATTTCTGCTTCCGAAAAAAGTGATCGGTTTATGGGAAGTGATTTTACATACGAGGATCTGGGAGACCGAGAACCCGAAGATTACCGATTCCAGCTACAGACTGAAAATGATACCACGTTTGTACTGAAGGCTGAAAAAACTAAACAAAGTCAATATGCATGGCTCCGCTTATTTATTGACCCTGATCGATATGTAGTCCGGAAGATCGAATATTTCAATGAGCAGGATGAGATGATTAAACGACTGGAAGCAGGAAGCTATCAAGAGGTTAGTGAACAGGTTTGGCGGGCGGATTACATGGTAATGTATGACCTGACAGAAAACCGAAAAACAGAACTTAGATTGAGTAATCGCAAGACCGGTACACCAATTCCGGATTGGCGTTTCACCGAACGGGGGCTTCGTCGGGGCACCAATTAACCATTAAAAAAGCTCTACCTAGTACCCGAGGTATCTACTCTCATCTTTAAAACGTTTTAGTGACCAAAATTAGTCCTTTTCCAGTTCTTCAGTTGTTGGCTTAACCGTTACTACCGGCATATCAACATGTTGTACCACTTTTTCTGTAGTGGAACCCAAAAGAAAATGAGTAAGTCCACTGTGCCCATGTGTAGTCATTACCACAAGATCGGCATGATTTGGGGCATAGTTTTCGATTTCATAATGAGCTGAAAGCCCTTTTGCTATTACGGTTTTAACAGGAATAGCGATGTCAGATGAGTCTTTTTTGATAATGATCTCATCCTGGAATTCCTTATCTCCACGCTGAACTTTGACATCTTCCATATCTTCGTCAATCAGGTACTTCTCCAGGCTTCCTATAATCGACTCATAAATATCGGCTTCCTCCGATTTTCCCGGATGGCGTTCCAGACTTTCCGAGAGTGTGCCATAGAGTTCAAGCACATGAAAGAATATGACCTCTGATCCATATAATTCTGCCACTGTTAATACCATCGGCAAGCAGGCAAACGAAAGGGATGAAGCATCAGTAGGAACAAGTATATTCTTAAGCCCGGTCGACTTTACGCGATTGTTGACCGTAAAAACGGGGACTGTGGAATATCGAATTACTTTTTCAGTGATACTGCCACGCAGCAGATCCGAACTGTGTTCTCCACGGGCTGCCATTACAATAAGATCATAGTCATTTTCTCCGGCATATTCAGCTATCGCTTTTGATGGTTTACGTTCGATATTCACAATTGTTTTTCCCTGGTTCGACGCTTCAATATAGTCGTCCATAAATCCCTTCAGTCTGTGTTGAGCTCCATCTTTGACGTGGGGATATAGATCTTCGTCAACATCAAGGGGTACTCCCAGCTTGTCCATAC
>JBEPXS010000349.1:0-3849 GCA_041641755.1 Balneolaceae bacterium | reverse complement strand
CAGTTAATGCATCTCGGACTATAGACTCGACTCTGGGAAAGTATAACCAAGCGGTTATCTACAATTACTTTCTATTCGTTTCCTGTTTTCAGATACTTGTCAACGGTCTATCTGACTATATAAATTCAACAGCTTGGCACTTTCTTTTTCCCAGTTGTAGGCATCAATAAATTTTCGGGCATTTTTACCAAACTGCTTACGGATTACGTTATTTGACAGGGCATGACCAACCTGTTCCGCCAGCAAGGCGGGGTCCTCCGGCTGAACAAACCAACCCGCATCAACATCGTTCAACTTTTGGGTCCATAACTCAAAGTCAGAAGCGATAAAGGGAACGCCAAAAGTCATGTATTCATAAATTTTATTGGGATCAGTCTGTTTGTGATCACCGACATCATCGATAACAATTAGTCCCAGGTCCGAGAGCGCTACATGGGCAAACGCTTTCTCCTGGGGGAGATGGGGGATGTAATCTACATATTGCCATCCCTCATTTTTTTGTGCTTCCCCCAGTTCTTTTTCATTGGCTTTTCCGATCAACCACAACCGCGCTTCAAAATCCCTGTTCAAAAGCTCCATGGCTTCAACCATGGTATCCAACCCCCTGCTATTGGCAATGGTACCAATATAGACCAGTCTGAATCCGGGGAAGGGATCTTCAATTTCTTGTTTAAGATCTTCTACCTGTTTTAGAAGATCAGGATTTGTTCTGGGAGGATTTTGTATCAGTTTTGCTGTAGTTCCAAGCCTGTTCAAAACAGTTTCTTGTGTAGCAATGGTGCCATCAAAGATGCGGGCTGCCAGCCTTTCCATGTGCCCTACAAACTTTGCAATGGGTTTTCTGAATACCTTTGGCAACCAATCTTTCATTAATACCTGCCTTGAAAAATCTTCATGCGTATCATAAATAACTGATTTCCCAAAAATTTTTAAAAGGAAGCCGATAGGTAACGTATCGGGATTGTGAAGGTGGTAAACCTCAGCCCCTTGAGCTAGTGCCTGAAAAAATACCACAGGTAACAAGCAGAAGCGTAAAATCCTGGACCGTTCACTCGTTATGACCGGGATAATGGATACGTCTTTTTTTTTCTTTCTTCCATCAATTTTAGCTATTAACGTTACGTTGTAGCCAATTTGGGCTAGGGATACCGCCTCTTTGTGAAACACCCGGACATCATCCCAGATGTGGACCGGAGCTACAATACATACTTCAGTTACCCGGTTCTCTTTTGACAAGGCGTAGTTTGGAATAGTTGTGTTTTTCATCTTCATGCTCACAATTAGAGATAGTGCTGCTCTACTTCACCAGCAGGTTGGGGAGCAGCCTCATCATGAGTTTCAACATCAGTCCACTCAGACAGGTCCCGATTTATTGTTTCTTCGAGAAGATGTATATCATGTCTGAAATAGTTCAAGAGTTCTGACTTCATCTTGTCACTCAAAGGTTCTCGTTTTTGTTCCTTAGTGTTGTTTAACATGCGGGATACTTTAAGTGGCTTATTAATGCCGATAGCTCTCTTAACCTTCCCGAGCTTTCTTATTACACGTTCCAAAAATTTTAATCTGACCTTGGTGCTGGTATTATGCTTCGGGAATTGCTTCCTGCGGTCATCCGGCACGTTTAGAAAACGAAGTACTTCCTCGTAAACTTTTCGGGGATTGTCTTTCATATCATCCAACAGAATAGTAAAGACCTGGTCTTCTTCTACATTCTGCATAAGCCGTTTCATTTGTTGTCCCGTTTTACACCAGTCACCATATTGAAGTACCTGGGGATCGTTGCAGGCAGAAGGCACCTTGTTTCCCCGCTTCCGTTCCTCCTGGAGATACCATGCGGTTTTGAAGTCTTCTACCTCTTCATTTAGGCTGTAGACCTGTTGGAAATGCAGGGAATGGGCCATCTTTATTGGATTGCGAAGCATGACTATAAATTTAGCCTCAGGATTATATCCCAGGATGTTTTCTACCGCACTATCGGAATACAAATATTGAGTTGAGGCCTCTCCCACAGCAATATGGTTGGATCCAGCGGGCGAAAAAAGCTGTTCATACTTATCCAAACTGGTAATACCTCCCGGATTGATATCAATATCATCACTAAAAAAACTTGGTTCCTTTATTTCCGACATGAAAATCCTTTTATGCTCTGCCAGGTAATTTGCAAGGGAGGTTGTTCCACACTTGGGAGCTCCGACGATAAAGAAGTTTGGTTTGTTCATCGATGGGTTCTGTATGAGGATTGAATATCTACATCTTTTTAATTGCCCCCCACAGGTAATGTTCCTGATTGACTTGATGAGAAATTAATCACGACAAAACCGCACTTTTGTTTAAGGCAAGTTGGAATAAACAGGAATTACATCAGAGTAAAAATCAGGAGATAGAGGAACATGAATTCCGCAAGAAGGTAAATATAAACTGTTCTGTATGGATAACGACGAGGCAAGTAGTCAAAACTTAATTAATCCCCAATTCTATAGAAGTAAGAATGAAAATTATTTATTTACATCAGTATTTTAATACCCCCTCAATGTATGGAGGAATAAGGTCGTACGAGATGGGACGAAGGCTTGTAGAGTGGGGCCACGAGGTACACATGATAACTTCTGACAGATCAAAATCCAACGGTCGGTTACTGCCGGATTGGTATGAGGCCGAGGAGGCGGGGATGCAGGTACACTGGCTTCCGGTTCCCTATTCCAACAAGATGGGATTTAAAGATAGGGTAAAAGCCTTTATGAAGTTTGCGACCTTATCGGCATTCAAGGCATCATCCCTGGATGGAGATGTTGTCTTTGCAACAAGCACGCCGTTAACAATTGCTCTTCCCGGAATTTATACATCTAAGATAAATAACATTCCAATGGTTTTTGAGGTAAGAGATCTGTGGCCTGAACTTCCTATCGCTATTGGAGCCCTGCAAAACAAGGCATTAATAGCTGCCACCAGCTGGCTGGAAAGATATGCCTATAAAAGTTCCTCCCAGGTTGTAGCCTTGTCTCCGGGAATGCGCGATGGGATACTCAGAAAAAATTATCCGGAAGAAAACGTACATGTTATTCCCAATAGTTCTGATATGGAGCTGTTCGGAGGAGCAGAGGAAGAGGGAAGGAAGTTCAGAGAACAACGTGAATGGCTTGGCGACCGCCCATTGATAATTTATGCAGGCACCTTGGGCGAAATCAATGGCGTATCATACCTGGTAAAAGTTGCTGCAGAAATGATTAAGATGAACCCTGAAGTACGGTTCCTGATAGTGGGCAGAGGAGCAGAGGAACAAAAAATAAGATCTCTTGCGGAGGAACTTGATGTACTGAACAAAAATGTATTTATGCCCGGCAAGTTACCGAAGAAGGATATGCCTGCTGTATTCTCAGCAGCCAATATTTCCACCTCACTTTTTATAGATCTGCCAGAGATGTGGGCGAATTCTGCCAATAAGTTTTTTGACGGCTTGGCATCCGGGACTCCTATTGCCATTAACTACCTGGGATGGCAGGCAGAGGTTTTAAATGAATACAAAGCGGGTATAACTCTTCCTCCACATAACTATGAAGAAGCAGCAAATAAATTATTACAAAAGTGTACTGATGATGAGTGGCTGTCGAAGGCGGGACAAAACGCAAGGAAACTAGCGGCAGAAAAATACGACCGGGATCTTTTGGCTCAAGAACTTGAAAAAGTGTTACTCAAGGCGGCTTCATGATAGCCCCATAAATCCTCTTTAAAATAGTATATGAGAGCTTTAGGAAGATCAAAACAGCAGTATTTCAAAGCTATCTATACCGGTATTCATCTGCAGAGGTGAAAAGCATTAGGAAAATAATTTTTAAATGAAAGAACAGCCTG
>JBEPXS010000348.1:0-3865 GCA_041641755.1 Balneolaceae bacterium | reverse complement strand
AAAATGCTCAATATAAGCTCTGACATTAAAGGAAATACCATGAAATATTTAAAATGGGCTATACCATATAATTTTAATTGGAGTCGAAAATCGAGCCTGAAATTGCTCTTTTTGCTACCAGTTATTCTACAAATAAGTTACCAGCCGATTGCTGCCCAAGAGCAGCAGAATGTGACACCGAAATCTCCGGCGCTTGCCTCTACGTTAGCCTTTGTCGGGACGGTGGGGGTGGTAACTTTATCTACAATGACAAAAGATGGAAGAACAAGACTTATACTGGCTTCAGGTGGTATTATTCTAGGTCCTGTGCTTGGCTACGCGTATATGGAAGATGTCAGAACTGGATTAAGGTATGCAGGAACACGGGTCTTGATATTGGGGGCGACCGCCGGTTCGATGTACCTTATTTGTGCTATTGATGAATGTGATATGGGTTTATTTGATAGCGAGTCTAGTGTAAGCTTTGGTGTAGCAATGACGATATTTGTATTCGGAGTTACAGCAACGACCATTCACAATATTGTAGATATTTTCAAAGTACATAGTCGTGTTGAGGAGAGCAGACAACGTTTTTCGTTAAGTCCGGCCTACTTCCACCACATGAACTCTTTAGGGATAGCTGCCAAATGGAATTTGTAATTGTTCTGCCATAGAATTCCATTTCGACTTGAGGAGGACCGTTTCCCATTCATAATGGAGACAAGAGATATTTGTAACCGGGGATTTGAATACAATCTATTTAACTTTTGGAAATAATGGGATAAGTCACTATGAGATATATGAATCAAGAAAGTATTACTTTCAAATATGGGTATAAGTTATTTTTTGCAAGAATTATTTTGTTATTTCTGTTTCTGGAAATTCAAATAACATCGCTCCATGCACAATCATCTCATTCTTTTAAGACCAAATCTTCGGCAAGTGCCAGCGGACTTGCTCTGTTAGGTACCGCAGGACCAGCCTTATCCAGTATTAAAGTAGAAGATGGAACCACTCAACTGTTGTTGCTTTCCGGTGGACTAATTGCCGGGCCGTTACTTGGATATGCCTACATGGAAGATTTGGGCACGGGATTGAAGTATGCGGGGATTCGCACATTGATTGTAGGTGGAACAGTGGGAACTATCTCTTTAGTATGTTCTGGCGGCGATTGCAGTATTTTTGATGATTCAGGAATTGTTGTATTCATGGTCGGTATTATGGGGTTATCAGCAACAATTATCCATGCTGGGATAGATATCAATAAGGTATATGAACGGTCCAGATCGCATAACCGGAGACTTTCCCTGTCCCCAACCTATTACCCCGACCAAAAAACATTGGGACTGAGTGCAAGCTGGAATTTTTAAGTTTCTACATAATAATGGAGTGGTGAATTCTTCACACTCCGACCACTATAGGTTCGTAGAGAAGTATATCGCTGATGCAATAATCTCGTTGAAAAACTAAGACAGAAATGGCACGAGTGTGATGCTCGCGCCATGAAAAGGTAGATTAAAGGCTGTTTTAACCGGTAAACGCGCTTAGTTGGTATATCGGATCAGTAGTTTGTCGGATAAGGAACTAAAATCTGGTCATCAAAATTGTGTTCTTTCAGCAGTTTTCGGGTAGTTTGATGGTACCATATGAGCCAATTTCTCGCTGGTATCGGCTCCAATGAACGCATGAATTTCACATCCAATGCAGAAACTTCAAGGTTCTTTTTGTCGTTATTCTCGAGGTACTTTGCAGTTTTAATAGCATCCCCTATAAATTCAGAATGCCCTTTCTTACGCCGAGTATCCCATACCGAAAATTGAAGGCTGTCGAGCTCTTTTTCTAAAATATGTGTACCCTGCATTTGCACGTTTCTTTCTGGTTTTGTCGAATCTGGATGTTCTATTTTATTCATAGTAACGGCTTTTTTTAAACAGATGTCCTTTCTGATCCAGGTTTGATCATCTTATTGATTACATAGTCTATAAATATTGACTTATTGCATATGTAAGTATATGAATGTATTTGTTGTGGGAAATCTCCTGTCATTCATTAAAATGGAATCCGGAGTCGCCCCACTAAATTAAACAAGGTTATCATTTTTAATTACAATCAGAGGGGGCTTTTCTACTATCGGCAGGGAAACTTCCTGTCAACTGTGGGCTAAATAGATCCTGCTTTACTCATATAGATAAATGAAATCTGAAAAATATTTTAACCCGGGTCCATTTGATAATTTTCTCCACATTGCATGGAAGGTTCCTCTTTTTAAAAATCTATCCCAATAGAAAAATAGTGTATCGGGTTTGTTCCAAATCCATCCCGGTAATACGGCCAGCCGACGTCGTACCGGAAGGGGAGACCCAGCAGGATGGTACGCAGGCCAAATCCGGATCCGATCAGGATATCCCCGTCTATGGCATCGAAGGTGTCTGCCCCGGCTGGCGGGGTTCCGGTGCCAACCTCTCCGTCAGCGGTTAAATAGTATTGTACTTCTTTACCTACTTTGAAATCGAGCTTCTTTGTATTGAGTGTAGTGCTCCGAATTTCACCGCCCAAAAAATATTCCAGGGGGATATCTTTGCCCCATGCCATGCCGGCATCAATAAATGCGACACCCGTTAAATTATACAGCGGCAGAATGGGGATAGGTCCCGGCAGAATAGCGGCGAATAGCGGAAACCTGAACTCTGTGTTGAGCAGCGAAAACATATCTCCGTAGATGGCATTGTATTCATGTCCGCGGAGCGGCAGGGCTGGGAGTGTCAAAAAGGTTTCGGCCAGCTTGTTGAACGGGATGGAGTTACCGGACCAGCGCTGGTTGATCCATCCAAGCATACCGCCCATAAAGTAGGATTGCGAATCTCGGCCGTAGGAGATAGCTCCCGAACCTCTCAGGGCAAATGAATATCCATATCCCATGTTGAAATATTTGCGATAGTCCCCCATCAATGAAACAAACTCCAGGTTTTCTCCGATAACCGGAGGACTACCGGCAAGGCTTAACGCATATCGGTGGCCGCCGATGGGTGTTATATACCCCGCCAGAGTTTTATCAACTGTATAAATTGTTTGTGGATAGAAAAAAGTAGAGCTCTGGTTATCAGCGAAACTAAATCCGGCAATTGAGTAGTCCTGGGCGATTGAAATAGCAGACAAACCGAGATCGAGCCTTCTGAATTTATCAATCGGGTATTGAGCCGAGATTCCCCCTGCCATGGATCGGAACCGGTACAGCTGACCGCTGTAGGTCTGAAAACTGGAGGAGGAGTGGGAATAATTGATTTGCCAGTTGAGGCGTTTTTTTAAATACCCGTATGCGATGAAATAGTCGCTGTTGCGCAGATCAAAAACCAGATTGCTCCCGAATATTATTTGATGATCTCCCAACAGGTCGCTGAATACCACTTGCAAAAGCCCATAGGTTCCGTAATAAGTAGAAAACGTACCTGCCGCATAGGTATAATCAGAAGTGAACCTCAACCGGTATGACTTGGGCTGGTACCTTCCATCCTCGGTTTTATTACCTTCCGGGCTAAACCGCCGCCCCAAGTACTTATCAATAAAAGCTGTATCCTGTTCTACATCGGGTGAAAACACATAATTACGGAAATCGATTGTGCTATCGTCAGAGATAGTTGTGTCCTGCTCGGCCTGCTGAACTTCATTCCCGGGGGCTGCCAATTCAGGCGGCTCAGCTGCACCTGGGACGGGAGTACCAGCATCCGTACCGGGCGGGCCAAACATCTGTCTGACATACAGTGTGGCTGGCACCCGCCGGGTTTCCGACTCTTTTTGCCGCCGTAAGGCCCATTCATTGGGCTTGAGTTCGCTCTCTTTCATCCGCAGGAAGGGCGAACGGATCAGGAAAATGTCGAGCGAGCCTTCA